>JBOHDU010000513.1:0-2149 GCA_050700615.1 Nocardioidaceae bacterium | reverse complement strand
CGTGGGACCTGATCAAGGCCGGCACCCTGGTCGGCTACCAGACCGATCGCCGGATGGCGGCCTTGATGGGCTGGGGTCGCTCCAACGGGTGCGCCTTCGCCGACTCCCCCGGCCACATTCCGATTCAGCGGATGGCCAACGTCTCGCTCCAGCCCGCGCCGGACGGCCCGACGACCGACGACCTCGTCGCCGACGTACGCCACGGCGTCTACATCGTCGGGGACGGCTCCTGGAGCATCGACATGCAGCGCTACAACTTCCAGTTCACCGGCCAGCGGTTCTTCGAGATCCGCGACGGGAAGCTGGTGGGTCAGCTGCGCGACGTTGCGTACCAGGCCACGACCACCGACTTCTGGGGCGCGATGGAGGCCGTTGGCGGTCCCAGCACGTGGCGGCTGCAAGGCGCCTTCAACTGCGGGAAGGCGCAGCCAGGACAGGTCGCTGCGGTCAGCCACGGTTGCCCGTCGGCGCTGTTTCGGAACATCAGGGTCCTCAACACGACGTCGGAGGCTGGTCACTGACATGCCCACCCCACAGGCACTGCTCGAGCACGCACTCGAGACGACGACGGCCGATCAGTGCGCGGTGCTGCTCCGCCAGTCGTCGTCAGCCAACCTTCGCTGGGCCAACAACACGCTGACCACTAATGGCGTGATGTCGTCCCAACATGTCACCGTGGTGTCGATCGTCGACGGTGGCAAGGGGGTCGCGGCCGGCGTGATCAGCCAGCCGGCGACGACACCTGCACAGGTAGCCGAGCTCGTACGACGGGCCGACGCGGCCGCTCGGACCGCGTCACCTGCCGATGACGCCGCGGAGCTGGTCGGTGGCGGCGAGGCACCCGACTTCGCTGAGCCCGCCGGGGCCACGAGCATCGACGTGTTCGGCGCGCTCGCGCAGCACCTGGGTACGTCGTTCGAGCGGGCTCGCTCGGGCAAGCGGATCCTCTACGGCTACGTCGAGCATGACGTCACCACCACCTATCTCGCTACCTCGACCGGCCTGCGGTTGCGGCACGAGCAGCCGACCGGGAACGTGGGCGTGACGGCGAAGCCTGCCGACCTCTCGACATCAGCCTGGGTCGGCCAGGCGACCGATGACTTCTCCGACGTCGACGTCACCGCGCTCGATGCGGAGCTCGATCGGCGGCTCGGCTGGGCGTCGCGTCAGGTCGAGCTCCCGGCCGGGCGGTACGAGACGTTGCTACCTCCGACGGCAGTGGCCGATCTGATGATCTACGCGTACTTCGTGTCGAGCGGACGCGACGCCCACGAAGGTCAGACCGTGTTCAGCAGTCCGGAAGGGGGGACCCGGGCGGGCACCCAGATCGCCCTGCCGGGCGTGCAGCTGCGGTCCGATCCCGCTGCTGCCGGCTTGGGGGCGCTGCCCTTCGTCACGGCGTCGTCGACCGACTCGATGCAGAGCGTCTTCGACAACGGGCTCGCCCTGTCGGCAACGGACTGGGTGAAGGACGGCACGCTCACGGCGCTACCGACGTCGCGACACACCGCCGCTCTGACGGGGCTGCCGCTGGAGCCGCCCGTCGACAACCTCATCCTCGAGATCGACGGTGCGGCCGGATCGACCGACGACCTGGTGGCAGGCTCCGAGCGTGCCCTGCTGCTGACCTGCCTGTGGTACATCCGCCAGGTCGACCCGCAGGAGCTGTTGCTTACCGGCTTGACCCGCGACGGTGTCTACCTCGTCGAGGCAGGCGAGGTGGTCGGGTCGGTCAACAACTTCCGGTTCAACGAGAGCCCGATCTCGCTCTTGAACCGGTTCACCGGGGCGGGTGCGACGGTCCGGTCGTTCTCTCGCGAGTGGGGCGAATTCTTCCCACGCACAGCCACACCAGCGTTGCGCATTCCCGATTTCAACATGTCGAGCGTCAGTCAGGCGTCCTGACGGGCGCCCCGCCCGGAGCGGGATCGGACCGCTGCTCGCTCAGGCTCAGCGGCTCCGTCGGCGGGCCGCCCGGGATCGGGGCGGTGGAGTCGTACGGCACCTTGGTGAGCACGAACGTGACGACCTCCAGGTGCGAGATCGAGCCGTCTGCCCGGCGCACCACCTGGAGCCGCTCTCCGGCGAAGTAGCCATCCTTGCCTCGGAACCGGTCCGTCCCGTCGGCGACAAAGGCGCGCTCCTCACC
>JBOHDU010000512.1:0-1759 GCA_050700615.1 Nocardioidaceae bacterium | reverse complement strand
ATGTTGAACGATCCGTGCGACACCTTCCAGGTCCACAAGTCGTCGTCACCGCACCCGAACAGCGCTGAGCGAAGGGCGCTCACGCACGAGAGCAGGTCGGTGGGGTCGGCCAACGTGCGCGCGGCGGCCATCAGGTCGCGCACCTCGCGAGCCTGGTAGACCAGCGAGCTCGACTCGGTGCGGTAGGCGATGCCGGCGGTGGTGAGAGCCTCCTCGAGCAGGTCGAGGGAGGTACGGGCCGGCAGCAGGATCGCGATGTCGCCCAGCTCCACCGGCCGCCACCCGTTCGAGTCGGTGACGGTCCACTCCTCCTCGACCGCTTGATGGATGACTGCGGCTACGTCGGCGGCCTCGCGCTCGCGAACGACCGCGGCGTTGGGCTGGTCATCGTGAGCGGTGCGACCAAGGACAACCACGGCCGGGCCCACGCCGCCCTCGGTGCGGTGCGTCTCGAGCGGCTCGTAGCGCGGCTGGGCGGACTTGGCCGGCTGGATCAGGGTGCCAAAGACGGCGTTGACCCAGTCCAGGGCCGGCCCGACCGTGCGGAAGTTGGTGGTGAGCCGCACCGTCTCGCCGACATGTTGCTGGGCCTCGAGGTAGGTGCGGATGCTGGCCCGCCGGAAACGGTAGATCGACTGTTTGGGATCACCCACGGCGAACACCGACCCGGCCGGGATCGCGACGTCACGCCAGTCGGGCGCCTCGGCCTCGGCTCCGCCTGCGATGCGGACCGCGAGCTCGATCTGGATGGGGTCGGTGTCCTGGAGCTCGTCGAGGAGTAGCCGCTGAAACTGTTGTTGGAGGGCCGCGCGTACGTCGCGGTCGCGGCGGAGCAGCTCGCGGGCCAGCACGAGCAGGTCGTGGAACTCGAGCCTGCCCTTGAGAGCGCGCTCGCGTGCGCTCTCTCGAACCTGCAGGGCGACCCAGTCGGCCAGCGGCCGCAGAGTCGCTTCGGCGATCTCGTCGGCCTGGCGCTTGGCCTGCGCCTGGAGCTCGTAGCAGTCGGCGCGCAGGCTGGTGAGATCGGCCCAGTTCGCGCCCTTCCCGAGTCCGAACCTGAGCGCGGACGCCTCGAGGAGCACGGCGAGCAGCTGCTCGTCGCCGGCCGCAGCCGCCAGGCGCTCGCCCCAGCGACCGAGCGCGTGCAGCTTCGGCAGAAAGTTGTCGTCGGACTTCCGGCACGAGTCGGCGACAGCGGCCAGCCTCGCGGCTTCGGCAGTGAACCAGCTCAGGTCGGGAAGGGTCACCTGGTGCAGCACCGGCTGCCCGACGTGGTCGTCGATCAGGTCCCAGTCCGAGCCGAAGGCGCGGGCCAGCGAACGCACCTGGTCGAGCCGCAGTCCGGCCGTCATGGCCAGCAGAAGGTGCCCGGACAGCTCCTCGGAGTCGAGCAGGGCACGCTGCATGACCGACCAGCGCTCGTCGAACGCGACCGACGACGCTACCTCGTCGAGGACGTCGATCAGTGGTGGGAGTCCGGCCTCGATCGGGTAGGTCGTGAGGATCAGCTGGGCGAATGAGTGCAGGGTTCCGATCGCCGCAGTGTCGAGATCGGCGAGCGCCTCCGCGGCCCGCCCGTGCTCCTGCGCCGACCGGCTGCGAAGGTGATGTTCGAACCTGACGCGCAGCCGGTCGCGCAGCTCCGCCCCCGCCTTCTCGGTGAAGGTGACAGCAGCGATGTTGCGCATCGGCACGTGGTCATGGAGCACGAGCTGGGCGACCCGGCCGACGAGCGACTCAGTCTTGCCGGACCCTGCAC
>JBOHDU010000511.1:0-5713 GCA_050700615.1 Nocardioidaceae bacterium | reverse complement strand
AACCTGTTCCACCTCAACCAGAACATCGTCCCGTAGGAAGATCCTGCCGAACCCCCGCCACTGACCCGGGGCATTCAGCGCATGTGCCTGGCGCGTCATCAAGTGTCAGATCTTCTCAGTCGGCCCGATGCCGGTGGTGCAGATCTCGCAGCCCAGGCCACAGGGGCGCCCCGTCCGGACACTTAAGCGACACGAGAGGGTTCAAGCGTCACATCACAGTTGCGTCTGCTCCCTGAAACGCGGCTACTTGAGCAATGATCAGAACCTGTGGACGGCTCTCGGCGAGGTGACGTGAAAGCGGGCGCACCTCCCGAGCAAGATCGAAGCCCATAACAGTTCTGATCAGGGTCGGCGTTGGCGCGCCGGCTCGGGAAGGTGCACCCATGCTCAAGGTAGTCCAGGAGGAGAACGAGGCCAACGAGTCGGCCGGTGGGTCGCTGCTCGATGAGGTCGTCCGTGGCGGGGCTCGGCAGATGCTCGCCGCGGCGTTGCAGGCGAGGTCGCCGCCTACATCGAGGCGTTCCGCGACGAGCTCGACGAGCACGGCCGGCGGCTGGTGGTCCGCAACGGGCACCATGAGCCGCGGGAGGTGACCACGTCGGTGGGCGCGATCCCGGTCCGCGCGCCGCGGGTCAACGACAAGCGGATCGACGAGGTGACCGGGGAACGTCGTCGATTCGCCTCGACGATCCTGCCCGCGTGGGCCAGGAAGTCCCCGAAGGTCGCGGAGGTGTTGCCGCTGCTGTATCTGCACGGCCTGTCCAGCGGCGACTTCGGTCCAGCGCTGGAGCAGTTCCTCGGCTCGGGCGCTGGCCTGTCGGCGGCATCGATCACCCGGCTCACGGCGCGGTGCAAGACGAGGCCGTGGCGTTCAACAAGCGGCCCCTGGCCGAGGCCGACTACGTCTACGTGTGGGTCGACGGGATCCACCTCAAGGTCCGCCTCGAGCAGGACAAGGTGTGTCTGCTGGTCATCATCGGGGTCCGCGCTGATGGCACCAAGGAGCTGGTCGCGCTCGACGACGGCCACCGGGAGTCGACCGAGTCGTGGGCCGACCTGCTCCGCAGTTGCAAGCGCCGCGGCATGGCCGCGCCTGTGCTCGCAGTCGGCGACGGCGCGCTGGGGTTCTGGCCCGCGGTCCGCGAGGTGTTCCCCGAGACCCGCGAGCAGCGGTGCTGGTTCCATTATGCCGACCTCCGGGTTATGCCGATGTCATCGCTGATGCCGTTGCAGGGTTGGGATTCTGTGCTGGCGAGGTCGGCATAATCAGAGCCCTTCGAGCCAGGTCAGCAGGGTGTCGGGTGGCTGGTATCGACCGCGTCTGCTGTTCGGCGGTCGAGTTCTCTCCAGGGCCTTCTCCTTGAGGGTCATGTCGGCGTGGAGGTAGATCTGCGTCGTCTCGATGCTGACGTGGCCCAGCCACAGAGCGATGACGCTGGTGTCAACGCCGGCGTGGAGCAGTCGCATCGCAGTGGTGTGTCTCAGGACGTGGGCAGTGACGGTCTTGTCCTTCAACGACGGGCAGCGTTCGGCGGCCAGGAGCGCGTAGTGGCTGATCCTGTGTTCGATGGCGTCACGGCTCAGTGCCCTGCCGTGACGACTGGGGAACAGCGGCGCGTTCGGTTCGGCGAGCTGCTCGTTGAGCCAGTCGCGCAGCACGACGCGGGTGCCGGCGGTCAGCGGTGTGGCGCGTTCCTTGCGGCCCTTGCCGTGGCAGAGGACGTGAGCGCCGGTGCCCAGGTGCAGGTCGGCTGGGGTCAGCCCGATTAGCTCGGAGATGCGTAGCCCTGTCTGCACGGCGATCAGCAGCATGGCGTGGTCACGTCGACCTGTCCAGGTGGTCTGGTCGCAGGCGGCCAGGAGTGCGTCGACTTCGTCGTCGGTGAGGTAGCTGACCAGGGCCTGGTCGAAGCGTTTGGGTGGGATCGCCAGCACTCGGGAGATCGACTGGGCGTGTTCGGGATGGATCAGCGCGGCGTAGCGGAACAGCGAGTGGATCGCGGCCAGACGGATGTTGCGGGTCCTGATGCTGTTGCCACGGTCGCGTTCGAGGTGGTCCAGGAACGCCGCGACCAGGGACGCGTCAAGGTCACCGAGGTCCATCATCGAGGGTGCGGTTCCGGTGTGCGCCGCGGCATAGGCCAGCAGCATCCGCCAGGTGTCGCGGTAGCTGGCGATGGTGTGCGGGCTGGCATTGCGCTGCCGCTGTAGTCGATCGGTGAAGAATGCCTGCAGTGTCGGCGCGAGGGCGGTCATGGCCTGCCCGCCAGGTGCGCTTCGAGCCGCATGCCCGCGACGGTCATCAGTTCGGGGGAGGCCGAGAGATACCAGTAGGTGTTGGCCGGATCGACGTGTCCCAGCCAGGTCGACAGCAACGTCAACCGGGCCTGCCCGTCTTGGCCTGCGGCGTAGGCGTCGATCATGGCGTGAACGGCGAAGGAGTGGCGGAGATCATGAATCCGGGGTCGGCACGACGTCGACCTCGGCGTGAGCCCGGCGAGCTTGACCAGGCGGTGGAAGGTGTTGTGGATGTTGCAGTAGAGCAGCCTGGTCCCGGCCGCGGAGACGAAGAAGGCTGCCGTCTCGGTGCGCGGGGCGGCCCGGTCCCGGAGCCGCTGATACCGCTTCAACGCGTCCAGGGTGGTGGGGTGCAGCCACAGTTCTCTGGTCTTGCCGAACTTGCCGGAGCGGACCAGCAGCCGCCCACTGGCCAGATCAATGTCGCTGCGGTCCAGCGCGATGGCCTCGCCCACCCGGATCCCGGTCACGGCCAGCAGCCCGATCAGCGTGGCCACCGTGGCGCGCCGTAGCGGCGTGCGCAGCGAGCTCGTGGCGGCTATCAGCACAGCGACGTCGGCGGTGGAGTACAAGTACGGCGTTGCCCGCTGCGGTCGTTGCGGCAACAGCTCGGCCGCAGGGACCTCGTGTGCGGGGTCCAGCGCGTGGAGGTAGGTGGCGAACCCTCGGACCACCGAGAGCCGGTAGCCCCACCAGTTCGGCGCACCGTTGGCCGGCAACTGGGCCCACTCCACGGCGTTGCCAACGCTCACCACGTCTTGGCCGGTGGCCTCCAGATGGGCCAGGAACTGGTTCAGGAGCTTCTCGGGCCGCTCCAGCCGATAGCCCAGTGTGCGGCGCAGCGCGAGGTAGTCAGCAAGCGATTGCCGCAGCGGCCCGGTCACGACAGGCCACCGTTCTGCTCGGTCGGCCAGGGTCTGGCCAAGACAGCGAGGGCTTCTTGGTCGACCTTGGCGTAGATCGCGGTGTTGAAAGCGGTCCGGTGCCGCAGCACCTGTCCGACCTCGACCAGCGGGCTGCCAGCCCGCAACATGGCCGTCGCCACGCTGTGCCGCAGCTGGTGGGCGTGGACGTGCCCCAGCCCGGCGCGTTGGCCGGCAGCGTTGACAACGGCACCGACCCCACCGGTGGTCAACGCCCGGTGCGGTGCGTGGACGCGGACGAAGATGCTGCGGCCCTGCGCCGACGCAGGGCGCCCACGGCGCAGGTAGGCCGCGATCGCCCCACCGACGTCGGCAGGAAGGGGCAGGCTCTCACCGCGGTTCCCCTTCCCGACGACCCTGAACTGCCCGGCATGCCAATCGATGTCGTCCAGACCGAGACCGGCGACCTCGCCCGAGCGGAGCCCCAGCCGGGCCAGCAGCACCACGATCGCGTAGTCACGGCGGCCGGTCGCCGTGCGCCGGTCACAAGAACCCAACAGTGCGCGCAGCTGTGCTGGGGTCAGGGCCTGCGGGAGGCCGGCCAGTTTCCATCCCGCCACTGCCGGGACTGCTGCCGCGAGCGAGACCTCGACGATGCCGGCCAGGTGCAGCCAGTCGAGCACCGAGCGCGTCACGGTGACGATCAGCTTTGCCGAGCCAGTGGCTCGTCCCGGACAAGAAGTCAGCACGAACTCGAAGACGTCTGCAGCGGTCATTCCGTCCAGGTCCAGCTGGTCGCCGCGGGACCTGGACGCCAGGAAGGACCGTGCCAGGTGCACATACCCCGCGACCGTCCCAGGGCTCAGAGCCCGCTCGGTGAACAGGTAGTCGCGATAGCGGCCCACCAGCTCATCGACAGCATCGAAACAGGGCGGCGGTTCAGCTGGCAGGACCCCCAGCGGCGCCAGGAACCCCAGCAGCGGCACCATCGCCTTGGTCGATCGATACAACACGTAGCCGACCGCGCGGCGCTCGCTCAGATACCGCTGGATCGTCGACTCGCTCAGGTCGCTCACGCCCAGACCCTCAGCCAACAGCCAGCGGTCCAAATGGGCGACGAAACAGATGTGCTGCTCCGCCGAGCTTCGGGTGTACCCCCGCTCAAGCAGCTCAGCGGCGAGCCCGGCGACATACGGAGCCAAGGGCCCCCGCACGATCGACCGCATCACCTTGACCATGACGCTCTCCTCTCAACGATGGAGAGACAAGCGTCGAACGACTCACCGGATTATGCCGACCTCGCCAGCACAGAATCCCAACCCTGCAACGGCATCAGCGATGACATCGGCATAACCCGGAGGTCGGCATAATGCGTGCGGCAGCGCTGCCAGCTGGCGCCGGGCAGGTTGGCCGCGATCGCCTCCCGCAGACCGGCGTGGGCATCGGAGGTGACCAGCCGGACCCCGGTCAGGCCGCGGGCCACGAGGTCGGCGAAGAACTCGTTCCACGCTGCCCCGGTCTCAGCAGTGGCCACCCGCATGCCGAGGACCTCGCGGTGACCGTCGTTGTTGACGCCGGTGGCAAGCAGGACCACGGCGTTGATGACGCGGCCGCCTTCGCGGACCTTCATCGTGAGCGCGTCGGCGGTGACGAAGGTGAACGGGCCGGCATCCCCGAGCGGTCGGTGGCGGAAGTCCTCAACGATCGAGTCCAGGTCGGTGGCCATCCGCGAGACCTGGGACTTCGAGAGCCCGTCGATGCCGAGGGTCTTGACGAGCTTGTCCATGCGTCGGGTGGAGACGCCGGCGAGGTAGCAGTCGGCGACGACGGTGATCAGCGCGGACTCGGACCGCTTGCGGCGCTCGAGCAACCACTCGGGGAAGTAGGTCCCTTTGCGGAGCTTGGGGATGGCGACGTCGACGGTTCCCACGCGGGTGTCGAGGTCGCGGTGTCGGTAGCCGTTGCGCTGGCTGGAGCGGCCCGGCGACGGGCGGCCCCACTCAGCACCGACGACGGCGTCGGCGTCCGCGGACAGCAAGGCGTTGATGATCGACTGCAGCAGTGATCGCATGAGATCCGGGCTGGCTTCAGCGAGGGCTTCGCCGAGCAGGCCGGCGGGGTCGACAATGTGCGGAGCGGTCATCGTGATGACTCCATTCGAGAGAGCTGTGAGAGGTGAACTCGAAGGATCACGCGGTGGCCGCGTCTACGTCCACGGGCCGGGACGATCTCGGCGACCGCGCTACACCACTATCGGGGACTCAACTTTTGTTGTAGACGACGCACCTCGTGAGGACCTGGTCGTTCGCGATGCCATGAGCGGCTTGACGCTGGAGGTGCAAGACACGTTCTGCCTGTATGGCGAGGAGACCTTAGAACGTGTGTTCGGCCTGTCACGATGCGGTGAGAGCATCCGAAATGTCCAGAGACCGCCTCCCACCGACGTGGAAACCAGCCTCTGACGCGAAGATTCGCGGCGGGCTGTACAAATTGCACAACGAACTGAGTGCGCGGCGGCGAATCTTCGCGCACCATGGTGCGCCTCGAAGACG
>JBOHDU010000510.1:0-16188 GCA_050700615.1 Nocardioidaceae bacterium | reverse complement strand
GGACTCCTTGTCCCCCGTGGACGATGACCGACAGGGCAACGACCACGACTATGACGTCGTAGACCTTGCGGGCACCGTCGACGCCTGAGGTGAACGCAAACGTGCCCAGCAGGATAGGTACCGCGCCCTTGAGACCGGCCCACAACACGAAGAGGCGTTCGTTGTTGGCCAGTCGCACCGGCAACAGGAGCGGACCGACCAGCAGCGGGCGCACCACGAACGTGAGCAGCGCGGCGACGCCGAGCCCGATCCCCACCGAACCGTCGTGCCACAGCGAGGACAGGCTGATCGTGAGCCCGAGCACGCTGAACGCCACTATTTCTCCGAGACTCGCCAACGCAGAGTGGAACCGCTCGATCTCTGCCTTGTAGGGCGCCCGCTCGTCGCCGATCAGGATGCCGGCGATGAACACCGCGAGGAAGCCAGAGCCGTGGGCCACCGTGGCCAGACCGTAGATCACGACCGCCCCGGCCAGCGTCCGCAGCGGGTACAACGCCCCGCTGGGCAGCGGCCACCGCCGCATCGTCCACAACAGGCCATGCGCACCGACGACCCCGACCAGGCCGCCGATGCCCATCTGCAGTACGAACCGGCCGGTGCCGTCGCCTATCGCCTGCCAGCCCGACGAGCCCGCGGTCGTGACCGCGACGAGGCTCAGCATCAGTGCGATCCCGACCGGGTCGTTGGTGCCAGACTCGCCTTTGAGGATGGTCCCCGTACGGCCGGATACCTCGCGATTCCCGAGCACCGAGAAGACCACTGCCGGGTCAGTCGGCGCGACCGCCGCACCGAGGAGCAGCGAGATCACCCACCCCATCCCGAACACGAAGTGGGCCAACAGCGACACCCCGGCCGTGGTGGCCACGGTGCCGACGACCCCGATCAGGACGATGGGCGCCGCCGACAGTCGAAACCGTCGCCAACCGATGTCGAGGCCTCCGTCGAAGAGGATGATCACCAGGGCGACCGACACAATGTCCTGCACGGTGGACATCTGGATGTGGTGCAGGTCGGGAAACAAGTCGGAGGCGAGCGCCGCCGCTAGCAGGAAGACGGCGGGTGCCGGCACCTTCGCCCGCTCCGCGACCCGGTTGTAGAGCAGGGCGAGCCCGACCACCACGCCGCAGATCAACAGCGCCAGCCCGAATGCGTGCGTGTGGTCCATCAGCGTGGCCCGGGGACCCGCTGAACCCGAGGGCGGGTCGATGTCATGTGCGTCTCCTGAGCTTGGCCGTGCGGATACCGCTGCCGACCAGACTTCCCGGCACACCTCGGACCCGGCTACGGGATCCTGCCGGAAACACTAGTGGTGTCTCCCGTCCTTGACCATCCACCGTGACATTCACCGTCCGCCTCGTCCCGGCGGGCGACACGCTGAGCGGGAGTCCTCGCGAACACCCGGTGTGTCGACGACGACGTGGCGCCGTACGGCGGCCTGGAGCGCATGAGGCCAAAAGCAGGCAGCGGCGAAGAACCCACGCCCTAAACTGACCCGAGCGATACGGCGCCGAGGCTCGGACTGCAAGCGAGTCGGCCGCGAATCAGCCTGGATCCGGGATCAGCCTCCGTGTCGCTCACAGTTATCTTAAGATCGACTCATATGGTCCTTACGTGACCTCGGAGGTGCAGTGAACTACCAGATACTGGACGCGATAAACGATCTATCGGGCGGTCGGGTGATCGATGACATCATGACCTTCTCGGCGAAGTACATGATCTTCGTCGCCTTCGCGATCTTGGCCCTCCTTGCGCTTCGCGAGCTGGGCAGGCGTGCTTGGGGCACCCTGATCCGGGTCGGGGCATCACTGGTGCTGGCCTTCGTATTCGGTCTGGTCGCCGCCCAGCTCTACTCCGAGCAGCGCCCGTTCACCACGCACCACGACCTCCGCGTGTTGGTGCCGCATGCCGCGGGCCAGTCGTTCCCGAGCGACCATGCGACCGCGTCCTTCGCCATTGCCTTCGCCGTCTGGCTGTTCATCTCCCGCGCCTGGGGGGTGCTGCTCACCCTGATCGCCGTGCTGATCGGCTTCGCTCGCGTCTTCTCCGGGATCCATTACCCGGGAGACATCCTCGGGTCGGTCGTGGTCGCGGCGCTCGGCGTAGGGGTGGTCGTCGCGGTGGACACCCTGCGACATCGTGAGCGCCGAGGACGTGTCGTCGAGGAGCAGCGTTAGGGCATGTTCCGCACGGGTGCGCATCCTGCCGCCGCTGGCAGGATGAGGAGATGGATCCCCCTCGCCAGCTGACGATCAGCGCAGACTCGATCCGGCTGGGCCAGTTCCTGAAGCTGGCCGACCTGGTCGAGGCGGGTGGAGAGGTGAAGGCGCTGCTGATGAGCGGCTTGGTCACCGTCAACGGAGAGCCTGAGGTCCGCCGTGGCCGCCAGTTGCGCGACGGCCACACGGTTGGGGTGGGCGGCGTGTCGTACGACGTCGTCGTCGCCCGGCCCGCTCAGGGCTAAGTCACCGCTCATCGGGGGACTGTCTGAGCCCGCCGCTGGGCCCGAGGGGGAAGACATCGATCGGCTCGTAGCGTGGGCCCCGGTCGTGACCGCCGCGAAGATGCGACTGGATGAGCACGATCTCGCTCGCCACCCATTCCGGGCCGTCGTACGACGCGAGCTCGTCCACCAGACCGGTGAGGTCGAGCCGCTGGCGAGTCCGCGCCAGGGTGAGATGCGGCTCCTGGCGGTAGCTGGCCAGGGAACGCCAAGCCTCCACCTCACCGCCGATCCCGGTCCAGACGACCCGGGCCATCCACGGCTTGGGGAACGCCCCCGCGCCGTTGAGCCGCAACGTCATGGGCCGGCTCCTGCGAGCCCGGCGCTGCCACCGGGAGCTTTGCCGGGTGACCTCGTGCGGGCCGCACTCGCCCAGGAACTCCAGGGTCAGGTGCCACCGCGACGGTGCGACCCAACGCAGCTCGGGATGCACCGACCGAAGCGCGTCGATGTGCTCGTCGAGGCTGGCTTCGACCTCGGCCGGCAATCGCATGGCCGCGAAGATCCGAGCCATCTCAGCAGCCCCCCGCCGCCTGTTCGGGCCGATCGCTTGGTGCGGTGGGCAAGGCAAAGGAAGGGACGATCGACGAGCGCACTTGCTACGTTACGTCGACAAGGTCGACGACGAAGATCAGCGTCTCACCCGGCGCGATCGAACCCATGTCACGGTCCCCGTAGGCGAGGTGCGGAGGGATGACGAGCTGGCGCCGGCCGCCGACTCTCATGCCCGCAATGCCCTGATCCCAGCCTGGGATCACCTGACCCACGCCCAGCCGGAACTCGAGCGGCTGGCCGCGGTTGTAGGAGGCGTCGAACTCCTCACCTGTCGAGTGTGAGACACCGACGTAATGGGCGAGGACGGTCGAGCCAGGGGTTGCTTCGGCGCCATCGCCCTCGACGACGTCTCGGATCTGCAGATCGGCCGGAGGCGGCGAGTCTGGGAAGTCGATCTCGGGTTTCTCGGTCATCGGGTCAGACTAGTGGTCACGACTACGGGCATGAGCAGCCGCGCGGGACCGGCGTGCCTACTGGGTGTTCGCGACGTAGGACGTGAGCTGGTCGCGCTCGAACTCCAACTCACCGATGCGCGACTTGACCACATCGCCGATCGACACCAGTCCCCGCAGCGAGCCGTCGACGACGACCGGCACGTGCCTGACCCGTCGCTCGGTCATCAGCTTCGCCAGCTCGTGCACCGTCTGCTCAGGCGCCACCGATACGACCTGGGGTGTCATGATCTCGGAGACTGCGGCATCGAGGACCTCGACACCCTTGGCGAGTCCGCGCACAACGTCGCGCTCGGAGACGATGCCGCCGACCTGCACCCCGTCGGTGCTCACGACGACGGCACCGATGTTGTGCTCGGCCAAGACGGCGAGCAACTGACGCACGCTCGTGTCAGGGGTGACGGTGACGACCGAGTCACCTTTCGATTTCAAGACCTCGTGGATACGCATCGATAACCTCCCGCGGGTTGGTCGTGCGCCAGGCAGGGGTCCGGGGATGCCGTGACCCTGTGCGACTAGACCCTAGTGCCGATTAGCGGACCCGGCTAGTGGTGATGACCGTACGTTGTACGGGGGTGTGCCGGAGCACAGGTGGATGCATCGCAAGCCGACAGCCGCCCGCGAGTGGTATGGGCGACGCAACGAGCGCAACGCGGAACCTGCGATCATCGAGGTGTGACCACCACGCTGCAGGCACCGGCGTCGCTGCGGGCTGCCAGCGACCGGTCCCATCTGATGACGGTCGTGACGGTCGTGGGCTGGATCACCTGCGTTCTGCTGCTCGACGCGCACTCGAGCCTGGGTCAGCAGGATGCTCTCGGTATCGCCACGTGGTGCGTGCTGCTCGTGCTGCTGGCCCGCGAGTCGGCGCTGGTGCGGGCGCAGACGCTCGTCGTGGTCACGTTCGCCTCGGCGGTCGAGTACACGTTCTCGCCGCTGCTTCATGTCTACCTCTACCGCTTCCACAACGTGCCCCTCTACGTGCCTCCGGGACACGGGCTGGTCTACCTCGCGGCGCTGTCCATCGGCCGGATGGCGTTCGTTCGCGCGCATGCACGCATGCTGATGGCTCTGGTCATCCTGGTGGGAGGGACATGGTCGGCGTACGGCGTCCTGTGGGCATCGCGGCCGGACGCGCTCGGAGCATTCTGGTTCGTCTGCCTGGTGGGGTTCTTGTTGTGGGGGCCGTCGCGAGGTCTCTACATCGGGGCGTTCCTCGTCGTCAGCTACCTCGAGCTGCTGGGCACCAGCCTGGGCACCTGGACCTGGCAGCCGCACGACCCGACCGGAATCGTCTCGATCGGCAACCCGCCCTCTGGTGCACCGGGGGGCTATGGATGGTTCGACCTGGCGGCACTGCTTGTCGGGCCTCGGCTGGTCGCGCTACGAAACGCCGGCGTCATTCTTCGGGATCGGGTGGCAGCTCGATCGGATTGAGGCGCTGCCGGCGTGCCGACAGGTCATGCACGCTGCCCTGGGGTCGCCGCGACGCCGCGTCGTCGTCGGGCAGGGTGCCGACGAATGCCAGCGCCTGGTCGTGCAGACGCCCGTTGGACGCGAGCGCATCACCGCCGTGGGGTCCTCGCTCGCCGTCGAGGCTCGTGAACGTGCCGCCGGCCTCCTCGACGATGACCGTCAGCGCCGCCATGTCGTAGAGAGCAAGCGCGGGCTCGGCGGCGATGTCGACCGCCCCTTCGGCCACGAGTGTGTAAGACCAGAAGTCGCCGTACGCACGGGTGCGCCAGCAGCGCCTGGTCAACGCGATGAAGTCATCGAGCCGGCCGTGCGACTCCCACCCGTCCAGAGAGGAGTATGACAGGGAGGCGTCATCGATCGTGGCGACGTCGGAGACCCGGCACGCTGACGCTGAGGCCAGCGACCTGCCGGTCCAGGCGCCGCCGCCCTTCGAGGCCCACCAGCGTCGCCCCAGCGCGGGTGCCGAAACCACACCGGCGACGACCTCGTCCTCGATCATCAGGCCGATCAGGGTGGCCCAGACGGGGACGCCGCGGACGTAGTTCTTGGTGCCGTCGATCGGGTCGATGACCCAGCGTCGCGGCCCCCAGCCGCTGGAGCCGGCCTCCTCGCCGAGCACCGCATCCCTCGGCCGGGCTCTGCCGAGCGTACGACGGACGGCATCCTCGGCCCTCTTGTCCGCGTCGCTGACCGGGGTCAGGTCCGGCTTGTTGACCACGTGGAGATCGAGGGCTTTGAAGCGGTCCATCGTCAACGAGTCCGCGTCGTCGGCGAGGACATGGGCCAGGCGCAGATCGTCGGTGTGGTCGGTCGACATACGTGTCAGGCTAGCGGGGAGGCTATGGTCCGAGGTGTTGGACTCGCTCTCGCAGGCGCAGCCGCACTGAACCTCGGCGCCGTCCCGGACGTGTCACACAGAGCCGCGCTCTATCGCGGCAGCCAACAGGTCCGTCCTGGAGCCTTGACGCAGGAGCAGCGCATGCCAAACCAATTCAACGGGTTGCCTACCCACCCGTTGGTCATCCACGCAGCGGTCGTATTCGTCCTCCTCTCCGCCCTGCTGGGAGTCATGTTCGTGCTCCCTCGCTTCCGCTCCTGGTCGCGCTGGCCCCTGCTGCTCGTCTCCCTCGCGTCAGTCGTGTCGGTCTACCTGGCCAAGCTCAGCGGCGACGCGCTGCGCAACACCCTCTCCGGGGGGCAGTCGGCCGCGTGGAACGCCTCACCGATCGGCAAGCTGGTGAACCAGCATGCCCATCTCGGGAACCAGCTGCTGATCATCACGGCGGCGTATGCAGTGGTCGCGATCGCGGCGTTCGTGCTCACGCGTGGCCGGGCCAGCTTCATGGGTATCACGCGCTGGGTCGTGTGCGTGCTGCTCGTGGTCGGAGCGGTTGCGCTCGGGGTTCAGACCTATCGCGTGGGCGACGCCGGTGCCCGCGCCGTGTGGAACCCGACCGGCACGCTGAACTACGGCTAGCCCGGAGGTTCACCCGTCCCCGCCAAGCCTCTCCCGGCTGGCGAGCAGGCGCCGGAAGGATGCGACACGTGCGGGCTCGACCTGCCCGTCGCGCACGGCCGTGTCCAGTGCGCACTCGGGCTCGGCCGCCCCGTGGGTGCAGCCCCTGGGGCAGTCGACGGTGAGGGCGTCGAGGTCGTCGAAGGCCTTGATCAGGTGACCTGGGGCGACGTGCGCGAGGCCGAACGTGCGGATACCCGGTGTGTCGATCGCCCAGCCCCCGAACGGCAGCTCCAACGCGATCGCCGAGGTCGACGTGTGACGACCGCGGCCGGTCACCTCGTTGACGACTCCGGTTGTGCGGTCGGCTCCGGGCACAAGTGCATTGACGAGCGTCGACTTGCCCACTCCGGAGTGGCCGACCAGCACGCTTACCTCGCCCTGCAGCCGCTCCCGCACGTCGACGAGGCCGCTGCCACGCGGGGCGACCACATACGGCACTCCAAGCGGGCGGTAGATCGACAGCAGCCGTTCGGGATCGGCTAGGTCGACCTTCGTCAGGCATAGCAGGGGCTCGAGGCCGGCGTCGTACGCCGCCACCAGGCAACGGTCGATCAACCGCGGCCGAGGCTCGGGGTCGGCCACCGCGGTCACGATCGCGAGCTGGGTCGCATTCGCGACGATGATGCGCTCGACCGGGTCGTCGTCGTCAGCGGTACGTCGAAGCACTGTGCGCCGGTCTTTGACCTCCACAATCCGAGCCAACGTGCCGTCGCGTCCGCTCGTGTCTCCGACGAGGCGGACCGAGTCACCCACCACCACTCCCTGCCGACCGAGCGGCCGTGACTTCATCGCGGTCACCGTGCCGTGGCCGGCTAGCAGGCGGACCGTGTAGCGACCGCGGTCGACCGTGATCACCAAGGCGTCGACGGCATCGTCGTACGTCGGCCGGTCCTTGGTGCGGGCGCGGGTGCGCCGACGTGGCCGATCGAACCTGCGGTCGTCGTCGAGGTCGTAAGGAGAGTGCGTCACGAGAGCAGCGTGCTCCAGCTGTCGTCGAACCCCTCGAACGTCTTGCCCGTGGTGTCGATGTCGTCGACGACGAGGCCGCGCACGGCCAGGCCGAGCACGACGCCCGCATGGGCCATCCGGTGGTCGGCGTAGGTGTGGAACACGCCGCCGGAGAGCGGCCTGGGGATGATGTGCAGCCCGTCGTCGGTCTGCTGCACGTCGCCGCCCAAGGCGTTGAACTCGGTGGCGAGAGCGGCCAGCCGGTCGGTCTCGTGGCCGCGCAGGTGCGCGATGCCACGCAGGTGGGACGGCGCGCAGGCGAGCGCGGCGAGGGCGGCGACTACCGGCGTCAGCTCACCAGCGTCGTGCAGGTCGAGGTCGACACCCTGGAGCTGGGCGCCACCCTGGGCGGTCAACGTCGTGCCATCGAGGCGCACGAGAGTCCCGAGCTGCTCGAGGATCGACCTGATCCGGTCGCCCGGCTGGGTGGTCGACACCGGCCAGTTCGGGACGGTGATCGTCCCTCCGGTCACGGCAGCCGCAGCCAGGAAAGGCGCGGCATTGCTCAGGTCGGGCTCCACCTCGACAGTCGTGGCGGAAACCGAGCCTGGCTTGACGATCCACCGGTTCGCATCGGCGTCGTCGACGCCAACGCCCCGCTCCCGAAGCATCGCGACGGTCATGGCGATGTGCGGCAGCGAAGGCAGTGGTTTGCCCTCGTGCCGGACATCAACACCTTGGTCGTAACGGGCTCCCGCCAGGAGGAGGCCGGAGATGCACTGGCTCGACGTCGATGCGTCGACGGTCACCACGCCTCCCCGCACCGAGCCTGTCCCGGTGAGGTCGAAAGGTAGCGTCGATGCATCGGGACCGAGTCCGACACCGAGTTGACGCAGCGCCGACAGCGTCTCGGTCATCGGGCGCTCCCGCGCCCTCGGGTCGCCGTCGAAGGACACCACTCCGGTGGCCAAGGCGGCGACCGGTGGTACGAACCGCATCACCGTCCCGGCGAGCCCGCAGTCGACCCGGGCCGGCCCGGTGAACGGGCCCGGCATCACGTGGAGGGCCTCGGGGTGCTCATGGATGGTCGTACCGAGCCCGCGCAGGGCAGCGATCATCAGTCGGGTGTCGCGGGCCAACAACGCTCCGTTGATCGTCGACGGGGCGTCTGCGATGGCGGCCAGCAGCAGAGCCCGGTTGGTGATCGACTTCGATCCGGGCAGCGAGATGCTGGCGTGGACCGGTCGCTCGGCGTACGGCGCCGGCCACGGTGTGATCGGCTTGACTGACGACGGCTCCACGGGAGACCAGCGTATCGATGTTGACGTACTCAGGCGCTGCGGACTTCCGTCGCGCCAGGCCCCGGCCGTTGGCTGGGTCAGTTAGACGTCAGCTTCCCCGCATGCTTGCGGGCCTTGCGGGCTTGGTTACCGGCCCGCCAGGCCAGGCTTGGCCGGCCTTCGGTGTCGACACTCGCGAGCAACAGGCCGCCAGCCATCGAGATGTTCTTCAGGAAGTGCGTGCGCTGCCCGGCGCGAAGCTGCGGGTCGGACTCCTCCCAGAAGCGGTGCCCCCCCAGGGTCGTCGGCACCATCGTCGCAAGGAGCGCGACCGATGCCAGGCGGGGAGCGCGCCCGGTCGCGAGCATCGCGCCGGCGACCACGTGCACGAGCCCGTTCGTCCTGACGAGCATTTGCTCATCGAAGTCGAGAGGCACCGGTGCCGTTGCGCGATCGATGAGCGGGTGCAACTTTTCGATAACCGGTTGGGCCCGCTTGGCCAACCGCTCTGGGTTGCGCAGGGCGTTGATGCCCCCACTGATGAACATCGAGGCGAGCATCGGTCGGGCGACGAGTCTGACAATCGACATGCCCCATTCTTACCCCATGCGGTCATGACCCACACGTCGCCCGCAGTGCAGTCAGAAGAGCCCAACCGCCGAAAGAGAGCCTGGCTTGGGCGCCGGTGGTGCGATCCGGGTGGCGCAGCCGAGGAGGCCAACCCGGTTCCGCCGGTGCCGTCGTGCGGTCCCGACCGGCGAGACGGCGGTTCACCAACACAGCGAAGCCGATCCCGAGTTGGGGCGGTTGGGCTGGTGTGGCCGCTGAGCCCCTTTCACCCCGGAGACGGATGACTCGGAGACGGATGACTGGGAGCAGGCAGACCGGCTAGGGCGAGAGGCGGTGCAGGTCCCGCGGGAAGAGCGTCACCTCGCGGATGTTCTCCGCTCCCACGAGCCGTCCGACCCAGCGCTCCAGCCCGATCGCGAACCCGCCGTGTGGCGGGATCCCGTGCTTGAAAGCGTCGATATAACCCGCGTACGGCCCTAGGGGGAGTCCGCGCGACTCAAGTGCATGCACGTAGTCGTCGTACCGATGCAGCCGTTGCGCCCCACTGACGAGCTCGACGCCGCGGAAGATCAGGTCGAAGGCCCGCGACCAGTGCGGGTCGTCGGGGTCCGGGTGGCTGTAGAACGCCCGATGCGCGGTGGGATACCCCTCCACCACAACGAAGTCGCTGTCATGCCGCTCGCGCGCCCATTCATCCAGTGCGCGCTCGTGAGCGGGTGCGAGATCGGGTTCGTCGGCGGGTGCACCGGCGATCTCGAGTGCCTCTCGGTAGTGCAGGATCGGAAACTCCGCCGGCACCTTGGGGATGTCTGCCCCGAGCAGCTCGACCGCGCTGGCTGCTTGACCGTTGACGGCCGCGACCATCCCGGCGATGACGTCGCGCAGCGCCGCGACGACGTCGCGATGGTCCTTGATGAAGCCCAGCTCGACGTCGAGCGAGACGTACTCCGCCAAGTGCCGCACGGTGTCGTGCGGCTCGGCGCGGAACACCGGACCTACCTCGTAGACCCGTTCGAACACTCCGACCAGAACCTGCTTGTAGAACTGGGGCGACTGCGCCAGGTAGGCCGACCTCCCGAAGTAGTCGACCGTGAAGACATTGGCGCCCGACTCGGTCGCGGACTCGACCAGCTTCGGGCTCTGCACCTCCGTGAAGCCGGCTCGGTCGAGTGTGCCGCGAAACCCGGCAAGGGAGGCGGCAGCGATCTGCCACTTTGCCTGCTGGAGCGGGTGGCGGAGGGTGACCTGGGCGTGGTCGAGCATCGTCGGCAGCCCGGCCGTGATCGACGGGCGCCACAGCTCGATCGCCGGTGTGACGGCAGAGTCGGTGAGTGCGGTGAAGGTCGGGTCGATGATCTCGACGCCGCCAGGCGCCTGCGGGTTGGCACTTGTCAGGCCGACCACGTCGACGGTCGTCTCCTCATTGAGCTCCTCGATCTGCGCCAGTGTCTCCGCCGCCCGGACGACGACCTGGGCGAGCCCGCTGCGATCTCTGATCACGACGAACGTCAGCCCCGAAAGCCTGCGTCGACGATGGATCCAGCCGCTCATGCGGACCCGGGAAGGTGGCAGCTCGGCGTACGAGGTCAGCTCGGCCGCCAGAGTGCGGGGCAGGTCAAGTCTGCTGCCTGGGTTGGACACGGTGTTCGCCTCCAGAGGGCTGGGGCCCCAGGCTGGGCCCAGGGCTCGGCCCTGGAGGCGTGGGCGACGGGCTACTTCGCTGTGCCACCACACCTTCGCCGGTCGAAGCTGACCGGCCTCGTTTCACATCGGCTCGGGAGTGTCTTCGTCGCGGCTCGACAGTCCGCCTTCACAGCTGCCGGCGGCTCTCTGGGCTGTCGATCTCACCGCGACTACTCGTCTCCGTCGTCGCCGTCCGATGAGTCTAGGTCAGCTCAGAGCTTCCACGAAACGGAGTTGTTCACGGTGTTGGGATCGTCGTTGAACGTCGCCGCCACCGTCGCCGTCGTGTCGTCGAGGAGGATCTGGTCGCCCGAATGGCCGGGTGGAACCTTCCAGGTCACCTTGATCGGTGCAGTGTTGTCACCGGAAGTGGTGCACACCAACTCGGGGGTGCAGACCCACCCAGTCCCGGTAGCACGGATGCTGAGCCAGGATGGCCACCTGCCGGTAACCGCGGGGTTGGTGACCTGCACCGTGATCGCGCTGTCGGGTGGCAGCGCCCCAGGTGGAATCATCGTCACGTTCAGGTCGATCCGCTCGGGCGTGACCCCATTCTTGGGGGGGCCTACGACGACCGGCCTGCTGGCGATGCCGAGGTCCACCATCGAGTCCGTGACGGTAACCGGTTGCGTCGCCGTAGCCGTAAGTCCGGCCGAGTTCGTGACCGTGACGGTCACGGTGTAGCTGCCCGGCGCCGCGTAGGTGTGTCCGGCGGTGTTGGCGACTTGCTTTCCGGTGTCGTATCCGTCCCCGAAGTCGAAGTCGTACGTCAGCGACTCGCCCTGCGGGTCGGCAGAGCTCCCGGCGTCGACAGTAACCGGAAGTGGCCACGTGCCGGTGTCGGGAGTGACGTTCAGGGCGGCCGTCGGTGGTGATGCGGTCACGATCACGTCGTGGTTGATGATGCTGGTCAGGCCGGAGCTGTTGGTGACGGTCAGGGTGAGTCGGTAGGTCGACTGGGCCTCGTTCGGTCGGGTGTAATACTGGTGGGTGGCGCTGGATTCGGTGCCCGTGACGGCGGCGGTGCCGTCGCCGAAGTCATAGGAGTAGGTGAGCTGCTCGTCTTGGGGATCCGACGATTTCGAGCCGTCGGCGGTCACCATCAGGGGTCCGGTGCCGGTGTCGGGGGAGACGGTCAGGGTCGCGGTGGGTGGTTGTACAGCGGCTAGGGTGATGCTTTGGCGGGCAGTGTTGGTGAGGCCGGAAGTGTTGGTCACGGTCAGCGTGACGAGGTAGGTGCCTGGTGTGGTGTAGGTCTCATGCGCAATGAGAGCGTGCTGGGGCCCGATCAGATCCCCCCTGCACGTGCCGGTGGCTGGGTCTGTGTTGAAGCAGAACGTATAGGTCAACTGCTCGTGCTGAGGATCTGACGAGCCCTTCGCGTCAGCCTTGACACTCAACCAGGGTCGACCGTGGCCCGGATCCGCGGTCACGGTGAGAGCGGCGGCGGGCGTCGAGACGACGGGGCTGCTGACCGTGATCGGCTGGCTGGCGGTGGAGGACAGGCCTGAGGAGTCGGTCACCCTGACGGTGACGTCGTACGTGCCGGCGGCCTTGAAGATGTGCTGGACCACGTCGCGGTGACGGGTTGCGGTGTGGGTCCCGTCGCCGAAGTCGAAGGCATAGGTCAGGTGCTCGCCCTGCGGATCCGTGGATGCCGAGGCGTCTGCACTGACGGTGAGTGGCTCGAGGCCGTGGCTCGGGGTCAGCGTGAGTCGGGCAGTCGGTGCTGCGAGCGCCGGTGGGGTGACGGTGATCGTTCGGGACTTCGTGGTGCTCAGCCCAAGCGCGTCGGTGATCGTGACGCGGAGCGTGAACGTGCCGACGGTCCGGTAGACGTGGGTGGCGATCGGCGAGTTTCCCACCACGAGCGAGCCGGTGAGCCCGGCAAGCCGACCTGGCTGCTTGCCGCCACCGCCGGGGGAGTCTCCGAAGTTGAAGGCGTAGGTGAGGGCGCCACCCGCGGGGTCGGTGGACCCGCTGGCGTTGACGGTGACGCGAAGCGGTGCCGACCCTTGGGTCGTGGTCAGGTGCAGCTGAGCAACCGGCGTGAGGCTCGAGCTGATCTGTGTGGTGGTCGGTCGGGTCGGGGTCGGTCGGGTCGGGGTCGGCTGCGAGCCGGGGTTCGTACTGCCGGCCGGGTGGGTGTGGTGGGCACCCGACGTCCTGGGGTGCGTGAGCGTCGAGGGCGTCGTTCCTGGCGTCTGAATGCCGGTGGTGACCGAGGTCCTGACCGGCAGGTTGCTCGCGGCGTGGTTGTGGGGACCGCCGAGCCCAACCACGAACACCGCAGTCACTGCCGCAGCGACAGCGACGCCTGCTGCGGTGGCGCCTGCAGCCGCCGCCGGGTTGGCCTTCAATACGTGTCGGGCCTTGGCCAGCAGCAGCAGGCCACCGGCACCCGAGCTGCTCGTCGACGTGAGGTAGCCGGCGGCAGCCGTGCCGAGGAGAAGTGGGGCAACGATCGCCGAGAGGTTGGAGTTGACGTCCGTCAGCTCCAGGTACGCCGCCGCACATCGCGTGCAGCCCTTGAGGTGCTCGTCGACCTTGGCGGCGTCGCGCTTCGACAGGCCGTTGCGCACGTGCGCGCCGAGCCGCTCGGTCACCCAGCGGCAATCCTCGTCGCCCGTGTCGGCAAGATGCATCTGGATGTAGGCCTGGCGAAGGCCCTCCCGCGCCCGGTAGGCCAGAGCCGACACACTGTTCGCGCTCAGACCGAGCAGTGGGCCGATGTCGGCCGGCTTCTGCCCTTCGACCTCGAGGTGCCACAGCACGAGCTGCCAGCGCTCGGGGAGCGACGCGAAGGCCTTGGCGGCCGCAGAGTTCTCGAACTCCGAGAGGGCCGGGTCCCGAAAGGGGACCCCGGGGTCGAATGCCTCCATCTCGTCGGTGGTGACCAGGTGCTTGCCGGCTCGGATCCGATCCACGTGCAGCCGTCGTACGGCGGTAAGGAGGTAGGCGCGGAAGGCCACGTCGGGCCCACCGCCATGGCGTAGCACGTTGAGCACCTTGGCGAAGGCGTCCGAAACCAGGTCGTCTGCGTCGCTTGACCCCGCGATCTGCCGGGCCAGCCGGATCGCCGCCTGCCGATGTCGCGCGAATAGCAGGCCGTACGCCTGAATGTCCCCACCACGAACAGCAGCGATGAGCTCAGCATCGCTTGGCGTTGTGGGGTCGCTCAGCACAGGTTGTGACATGGTGGTGACGTAACGTGAAGTGGGTTGTGCCTTTGGGACGTTATTGCTCCACTACGGTAATGCTTTGTCGAAAGTTGCGTCACAAGTTGCGAATGTCTGCGTCTCACCCCTGCACGGGAGGAAGGAACACGGATGGCGCTGTTTGCCACGCGGCAAGTCAAGACCATGGAGCCGGTCGGGGGCGAGCAAGTGCCGGCCGGCTTCGAAGCGCTCGCTGACGCACTGCGGGCGCAACGCGATGCCGCTGCGGCCGCACAGGAGATCGGCCGCCAGGCTGCCGCTGAGGGCGTCGCACTTGACGACCTGCTGGGTGACGTGGCACGCACCTATGCCCTGGTGGCGGGCGAGTCTCCGGACTTCGGCGTGACCCGCGAGCTCGCGGTGTCCTGGTCCGAGGCCTCCTTACGGTATTTCCACGCCCTCTCGTGCGAGGACCCGTTGACCGGGCTGGCCACGCTTTCCCACGTCCGGTCCCGGCTGAACGAGATCTACCGGCGAGCGGAGGCGGAGGGGGCCGAGGTCCCCACCCAGCAGGCGCTGGTGGTCGTCGAGTTCGATCCCGATGCCTCGAGGTTCGACCGGCTGATGAGGCTGGTCGACGTCGCGCACCAGGTCCGCTCCGTCTACTCCGGTCAGGAGACAATCGGCCGCCTCACCAACAACCGGATCGCCGCTGTGGTCGCGCGAGCCGGCGGCCTCGGAGACGATGTGACGACGCTGCGAGCCTTGCTCGACGACTGGGCCGGTCGCAATGGCAGCTCGTGTCGGGTCTGGATCGAGGGTCTGCCCGCGAGCAGCGTCTCCGCGGAGGCGCTCCTCGACGAGCTGTCCCGCTGAGAGTTCTCAGACCCACCGCGGTCGGCGGGTGGCTGCCTGCGCCTGGGTCCAGTCCTCAGCGGCTATGACAGGCTTGGCTTATGTGCGGCCGCTACGCTTCCAGCCGGAAGCCCGAGGATCTCGTCGAGGAGTTCGAGGTCGATCGGGTCGACGTACGCGAGAAGCTTGAGCCCGACTACAACGTCGCGCCCACCAAGCCGGTGTACGCCGTGTTCGACCGAGTGGCCCACGACGCCCCCAGGGATTCACCGCCGCAGCGCCGGCTGCGAACCCTGACCTGGGGCCTGGTGCCCTCGTGGGCGAAGGATTCGAGCATCGGATCACGGCTGATCAACGCGCGCATGGAGACCTTGGCCGACAAGCCCGCCTACACGCGCGCCTTCGCCAAGCGCAGGTGCCTGCTTCCCGCTGACGGCTACTTCGAGTGGTACCCCACCCAGCAGATCGGCAGGTCAGGTAAGCCGGTGAAGCAGCCGTTCTTCATCCGCCCCTCCGACGGTGGAGTGCTGGCGATGGCCGGGCTGTACGAGATCTGGCGCAACCGGGAGGTGCCGGAAGACCACGACGAGGCGTTCCTGTGGACCGCCACCATCATCACCACGTCGGCCGAGGACTCGCTCGGCCATATTCACGACCGAATGCCCATGTTGGTGGAGCGCGACCGTTACTCGACCTGGCTGGACAGCTCGGTCGTCGACCTCGGCGATCTCAGCTCGCTGCTCGTGCCGGCCTCGCCCGGCCGGCTCAGCGCCTTCCCCGTGTCCACCGCCGTCAACAACGTGCGCAACAACGGCGTCGAGCTGATCGAGCCGCTCACGCCGGTTGGCCCTCCTGGTGCATTATTCGAGCCGTGAGCCACATCCGCACGATCCCGACGCCGCACGGAGACGCGCGCCTGCACGCCGACCGGGCGCGGCATCCGGTCGCCACCCTGGTGTTGGGCCATGGTGCCGGCCGCGGGATCGACGCGCCTGATCTGGTGGCGCTCGCCGCGGCGCTGCCCAAGCAGGGGATCTCGGTGTTCCGGATCGAGCAGCCGTGGAAGGTTGCCGGGAAGCGGGTGGCGCCGCGCCCGCAGGCGCTCGACGAGTCCACCGTCGCGGTGACCAACGCGATCCGGGTGCGCACCCCGATCGTCCTGGGCGGCCGGAGTGCAGGGGCGCGCGTAGCC
>JBOHDU010000509.1:0-10327 GCA_050700615.1 Nocardioidaceae bacterium | reverse complement strand
GCGAACAGCTGGTGCTTCCAGATCGGAACCCGGTGCTTGAGCTGGTCGATCAGCGCCCGGCAGGCCGTGAACGCGTCGCCACGATGGGTGCAGGAGACGGCCACCACCACGGCCACGTCGCCGACCTCGAGCTCGCCCACCCGGTGGACGGCCGCCACCGCGACCACGTCATGCGACGTGACGACCTCGTCGACCACCTCGCGAAGGACACCGGCCGCCGTCGGGTGCGCGGTGTAGTCGAGCCGTCGCACTCGCTTGCCGCCGTCGAGCTCGCGCACCGTCCCGACGAAGACAGCGACACCGCCCGCAGCGCCAGCACGGACAACGTCATACGCGGTAGCCACCTCGAGCGGCTCCTCGCTCAGCGCCACCAGCCGCACCGCATCGCCCACATTCCCGACCCTATCGGTTTCGATCCCAAAGCCCCGCCAAGTAAGTTGGGCGCATGGCAGATCTCCCTCCAGGTGGCTCCTCCGGGGACGAGCCTCAGGAGCCCGACCCGCAGAATCCCTTCTCAGGCACCCCGTTCGAGGCGATGTTCAACAGCATGGCCAGCGGTGACACGTCCGGGCTGCAGGCCATGTTCGGCCAGCTCCAGCGGCTCTTCACCCCGCATGAGGGTGCGGTCAACTGGGACTTCTCCCGCGATCTCGCCCGCCAGGTCGTCGCACAGTCGCCCGACCGCTCGCCCGACGCCGGCGACAGCGCCCGCCTCAAAGATGTGGCCCGCCTCGCTGAGCATTGGCTCGACGAGACGACGGCGTTCTCCGCCACCAGCAGCATGGTTGCCGCTTGGAGCCGCGCCGAGTGGGTCGAGGCGAGCATGCCCGTCTGGAAGCGGCTGGTCGAGCCGGTCGCCGAGAGCGTCGCATCCGCGATGGGCAACGCCTTGCCGGCGGAGGCACAGGCGATGGCCGGCCCGATGATCGGCATGCTCAACCAGATCGGCGGCGCCATGTTCAGCCAGCAGGTCGGGCAGGCGATCGGTGCCCTGTCCGAGGAGGTCCTCAGCGCGACCGACATCGGGATCCCCGTTGGCCAGGAGGGTGTTCCCGCGCTGGTGCTGAGTAACGCCGCCACGTTCGCCGGGGGCCTGGCCATCGAGGAGTCCGACGTCCTCCTCTACCTCGTGCTGCGCGAGTGCGCGCACCAGCGCCTCTACGCCCACGCCCCTTGGCTGCGCGACTACCTGTTCTCCCTGATCGAGGAATACGGGCGCGGCATGACGATCGACACCTCGAAGATCCAGGAGAGCATGGGCTCGCTTGACCCCAGCAACCTCGAGGCGATCCAGGAGGCGCTGTCCGGCGGCATGTTCGAGCCCGAGCGAACCCCGGCCCAAGAGGCTGCCCTGACTCGGCTCGAGACCGTGCTCGCGCTCATCGAGGGCTGGGTCGACGAGGTCGTCGGCCAGGCGACCGCAGACAAGATGCCGCAGGCCCAGGCCCTGCGTGAGGCGATCCGACGTCGTCGGGCCAGCGGAGGCCCGGCCGAGGAGACGTTCGCGGCGCTGGTCGGCCTCGAGCTTCGACCGCGCCGGCTGCGCGACGCTTCGGCGCTGTTCGGTGCCCTTCGGGCGGCCGAGGGTTCGGCCGCCCGCGACGCCGTCTGGGCCCACCGGGAGCTGCTTCCCAGCCCGGCCGACCTTGACGATCCGCTCGCCTTCGCCGAGCGGATGAAGGAAGCCGACGCCATCGACACCGAGTCGGCAGAGTTCGACGAGGCTCTCGCGGCCTTCATCGCCGACGAGCTCGGCCAGGGGCCGGCTCCGGCGAGCGGCGAGTCGACGCCCACCAACTCGGCCAAGGGCGATACGCCAGGCGAGGAGACGGCGACCGACGACACCGCCGGAGACGAGCCGACCGGTCAGGGCAAGCCGGATGGCGAAGAGCCCGACCCGCCGTCGAGCCCCCCGGACGATCCAGGTCAGTGAGCCTGCACGCAGAGGCGCTGGCCGCCCTGGCAGGCTGGTCGGCCCCCGACGACGAGCAACGCGCGCTGCAGGCGTCGTACGTCGACCACCTCAACGCCAACCCTGACGGTGTGATGCGCACCTGCCATCCCGACCACATCACGGCCAGCACGCTGGTCGTCAGCCCCGACCGCCAGCAGGTGCTGCTCAATCTGCACCGCCGGTACCACATCTGGTGCCAGTTCGGTGGCCACTGCGAGGATGAGGACGAAAGCCTGCGCAGCGCGGCGCTGCGCGAAGCCGTCGAGGAGTCCGGTATCGCCGATCTCCGCCTGGTGTCGGACCAGCTCGTCCAGCTCAGCTGCCACGAGGTGCGATGTGGGCCGCAGCGGCCTTCGCACCATCTCGATGTGCGTTACGTCGCCGAAGCCCCCGCCTCGACCCCGCCCCGGGTCAGTGACGAGTCGCTGGAGGTGCGTTGGTTCGGTTGCGACGAGGTGCCCGAGTCGGTCGATGCACCCCTGCGCGCGCTGATTCGGCTGGCTGCCAGGGTCTGACCTTGCCGCTCACCGGCGCGCGAGTGCCGGGTCGCTTTTTGCTCGCAGCTGCAAGCAAAAAACGAGGCCCCCAGGGCTCGGAACACGCTCGCCTTCCCCTTGCGAACGCCTCCGTTTTCCCGGGGGCCTCATCGATGAGGAGACGCTAGTTGGCGTGCCTCGGCCGCGTCAATCTGGCTCGTCCACCCCTGTGGATAACCCTGTGGAGAAGGTGTGCTTGTCTCGGGACAACCTGTGGACAGGCGGTGCACAAAGGACCTCGAGCTGTGCATGGGATGGGACAGATCCAACCAATCAACGCGGGTGACCTGGCAATCTTCTGTCCACCTTCTGTGCACAAGAAATTCCTGTCCAGAATCCCCGACCTGATCGGCGTGTCCGGCGTTGCCGGGCGGCTAGGTTGACCCCGTGGAAAGAGTTGACCGGGTCGAGCCGCAGCCGCCTGTCGAGGTGCGTCGCTCGCGACGCCGCAAGCGAACGGTTTCGGCCTACCGCGAGGGCGCCACCATCGTGGTGATGATCCCCGCGCACATGACCAAGGCCGAGGAGCGGGAGTGGGTCACCGCAATGGTGCAGCGGATCACTCGGGCCGAGGACCGTCGACGTCCCAGCGACGACTCCCTCCAGGCTCGGGCTGATGTGCTGTCGCAGCGCTACCTAGACGGGCTGGCCTCGCCTACGTCGGTGCGGTGGGTGACCAACCAGAACGCCCGCTGGGGCTCGTGCACCCCGGCCGATGGCACGATCCGTCTCTCCAGCCGGCTGCAAGGCATGCCGGCGTACGTCATCGACTACGTGCTGCTGCACGAGCTCACCCACCTGCTCGTGCCCACGCATGGCAAGCAGTTCTGGGTCCGAGTCAACGGCTACGAGCTCACCGAGCGTGCCCGGGGGTTCCTCGAGGGCATGTCCGCCGCCTCGCCGCTCCAGACACCGAGCGGCGACGATCTGTGACGGCAGGGAGCCTGGGGTACCCGCTTGGCGCCCTTGCCGGAAGTATACGGTTTTAAGCCGATTTGAGTGGGTGATCTCACGCTCAGCGGCAGGAAAACGGCTGTGGCGCGTAGGGATCGGCGCCCGCCTGACGTAGTGTGACGCGAGGTCAGACAAAGTCTGACTCCGGCGGGCTTCCCCCGTGACTCCCCCGCCGCGACGACCGGTCACAGCGCGGGCGGTGACATCCGGCACCGTTCCGCCGTACAACTGAAGAGGAGGCCGTCATGGCGGAGACCTACAGCGGCGAGTTCTACTGCGTGAAGTGCAAGGCCAAGCGCGAGGCAAGCGGTGAAGTGCACGTCAACGACAAGGGGACGCGCATGGCGAAGGCCAAGTGCCCCGTGTGCGGGACCAACCTGAACCGTATTCTCGGCAAGGCCTGAGCCACCCGAGTCATCAGCCCGGCGGGCGCGACCACCCTCGCGCCCGCCGGGCTTTGTGTCGGTCCGCGCCCGGTGAGGCCGTCGCACGTCGGGCCGGGGCCTCGGCGCGGATCCCTGTGGATGACGGCCACGCGATCGTCGCGGCCTCTGGCACGCTGAGTCGCATCAGCGCCCCGGCCTCAGGAGGAGCACGTGCGCCCCACCATCCGCCCCGGACTTCAGCTCCTGCGGCGAGACCTCCATACGATCCAGCTCGGCCTCGACTGGCCCGGCATCGGTTGCCTGGTCGACACCCCGGCCTTGCGGGCCGTCCTCGCCAGCGTCGACGGGTTCCGCGACCTGGCTGGTGTGGTGCTCGCAGCCGCCGAGCAGCGGGATGTCTCGCGCGGTGCCGCCCAGGAGTCGATCGATCTGTTGCTCGACTGTGGCGTGCTTGTCGACGCGTCCGCCGTGCGCCGGCCCGATCTGGAGCCGGCGACGCTCGCCTCACTATGGCTGCTGGCCGGTCCCGAGCAGGGCGCTCATGATATCCTGGCTGCCCGGCGCTCGTGTCGCATCCACGTGGTCGGCACCGGCCGGATCGCCGATGCGGTCCGTTCCCTGCTCCCCCACGCCGACGTCGCGGTCGCCACTGACACCGCCCATGCAGACCTTCTCGTCGTGGCCAGCGACCACGAGCCCGACCGCAGCCACGCCGACGAAGCGTTGCGCAGCGGCCTGCCCCATGTCTGGGCGACGGTGCGCGACGTGGTGGGTGTCATCGGTCCCTTCGTCGTGCCGGGCAGCTCCGCCTGCCTCCGCTGTGTGGACCAAGCCCGGGCCGAGCTCGACCCGGCATGGCCGACGTTGCTCGAGGCGCTAGCCGCGAAGCGACGGGAGCCGACTGCGTGCGACCCGGTGCTGGCCCACCTGGTCGGTGCCTGGGCGGCGCAGGAAGCCGTCCTCTTCGCGAGTCGGCTCCGCCCGCAGACGTGGGGCTGCGTGATCGAGATCCCGCACGGCCTGGGGGCTGTCCAAACGCAGAGATTCGAGCTTCATCCCAGTTGCGGGTGTGGTTGGCCGGTGTGGCGCGACACAATGGGTGCATGACCGACCTCCCTCGACGGGCCGTCTCGCGCAGCGCGCGCCTGGCGACGCTTCCGTTGGGCTACGCCGGCCGTGCGACCATCGGGCTCGGCAAGCGGATCGGCGGTGCACCTGCAGAGGCCGTGAGTGCGCAGCTGCAGCAACGGACCGCCGAGCAGCTCTTCCGGGTGCTGGGCGAGCTCAAGGGCGGGGCGATGAAGTTCGGTCAGGCGATGTCGATCTTCGAGTCTGCGCTTCCCGAGCAGATCGTCGGCCCGTATCGCACCACGCTCACCAGGCTGCAGGACTCCGCCCCGCCGATGCAGGCGTCGGCCGTGCACGCGGTCATGGCGCGCGAGCTCGGCCCTCGATGGCGCTCCCGCTTCGTCTCGTTCGACGACGACCCGGCCGCGGCCGCGTCGATCGGGCAGGTGCACAAGGCCCGATGGCACGACGGCACCGAGGTCGCCGTCAAGGTGCAGTACCCGGGCGCCGGTGACGCGCTGCTGAGCGACCTGCGGCAGATCAGCCGCGCCGCGCGCCTGTTCGCCGGGTGGATCCCCGGCCTCGATGTCAAGCCACTCGTGGCCGAGCTGCAGGCAAGGGTTGCCGAGGAGCTCGACTACGACCTGGAGGCCGACGCCCAGACCCGCTTCGCGGAGGCGTTCGCCGACGACCCACGCTTCGTCATCCCCCGCGTCGTCGACCACACAAAGACCGTGCTCGTCTCGGAGTGGCTTGAGTCCGAGCGGTCCCTCGCCCGCCTGATCGCCGATGGCAGTCAAGCCGACCGCGATCACTTCGGCGAGCTCTACGTCCGCTTTCTGTTCTCTGGCCCGGCTCGCGCCGGCATGCTCCATGCGGACCCGCATCCGGGCAACTTTCGGCTCATGTCCGACGGCCGGCTCGGGATCGTCGACTACGGCGCGGTCGCCCGACTGCCGGAGGGCGGGTTGCCGATGATCATCGGCACTCTCCTGCGTCATGCGGTCAACGACGAATACGACCGGGTGCTCGACGGACTTCGCGAGGCCGGGTTCATCAAGGATGCGGTGTCGATCACGACCGACGAGCTCCGCGACTACCTGTCACCGTTCGTCGCACCGGCTCTTACCCCGACGTTCCAGTTCTCCCGCAGTTGGATGCGCGGCGAGTTCGCCCGGATCAACGATCCCAGGCAGCAGGGCTACACGACGATGATCAAGATCAACCTGCCTCCAGAGTTCCTGCTGATCCACCGGGTGTGGCTGGGCGGCATCGGCGTGCTGTCACAGTTGGGGGCCGAGGCACCGTTCGCCCAGATCCTGGCCGAGTCGACGCCAGGATTCGCACCCCCCGAGGAGTAGGTCTGGCCCGCAAGCCACCGGCGTGCCGGCGGCGCCACGTGGCCGCAGCTACCACCACTCGGAGTCGAGCTTCGACTCGATGCTGCGCACGTGCTCTCGTGCGCATTGGGCACAGAAGACACGGTGCACGCCGTTCTCCATCGAGGTCACCCAGGTGATCGGCACCTGGTCCGAGCCCCCGGGAGGACTGACTCCGCAGAGGCTGCAGCTAACCGGCGCCGCCGGGCCCTTGTCGTCATCCACGATCGCAACCTCCGCAGTACTACGCCTACCTACCCACAACGACGATAGTGCCCGGGTCTCCCACCAGGGGGAGGCTCCGGGCACCATCGGTTCGGTGTTGTCGGCAACGTTCTCGCGTCCACGCCGCTGGGCGGCGGCGACACGGTCACATCACAGAGAGCGGGCGAGCAGCAGGCGGGCCTGCTGCTTGGCACGCTCGGCGCGACGCGCCAGCCTGTCCGATCGGCTCAGCTTGTAGCCGAGTCGTGACGCGCGCGCCTGGCGGAGGCGCGCGTCGATATGTGCGCGCGCCAGGTCTTCTTGCATGAGATACATCTCGGTTCTCCTGTTCGGAAGGTCGTTCGTGATCATGTGTCCATTTCTTTTCGCTTGGGCGCTGGTCCGAGGTGGACCGCGCATGCCGTCTTCACCCTCGAAGGTGTTGGCGAGAGGTCACGGCTCAGGCCGCTACCTCTGACTTGCGAGGCCTACCCCTTGGCCGCTTGCGGGCGACGACTACCCCGGAAATGAGTAGTTGGCCTCCCCACACACCCCAGGGCTCGTGACGGTCGAGTGCTCCTGCGAGGCACTCATCACGGATGGGGCAGGTACGGCACAGCGCCTTGGCCAGCTCGACATCGGCGGGTGACTCGGCGAAGAAGAGCTCCGGGTCGTTTGACCGGCATGGCAACTTCTCCGCCTCGGTCTCTGCCAATGCATCGAGGACGCTGAGTGTCATGGTTGTCACCTCCTTGTGACCTTCGTCGATCGGACGGGGTAAACGAAAAAGCCGCGGATCCCTGGTCGGGGTCCGCGGCTTGGAGGTGCCGGTCAAGAGTCATCTGCTAGACCGGTGGACTCCAAGCGCGGACGCCCAGGACGGCGTCCTTCTGGAAAGTCAGCGCGCTGACGGCGTACCCGCCCGTCGCAGCGCCGACAGGGATACGACGACCCGCGAACACGGGCGCAGCCGACACCATCTCCGGGAGGAAAACAGGCATGCGGACACGCCGAGCGGAAACCGCCGCGGTGTTCTGGTTGGTGATCATGACTGCCCTCCCTTCTGAGGATCGGTGTGCCGAGACTGGTCTCGAGCGTCTGGTGATTCTGAGTATGCTGACGGGCCTCCCCGACCGCTCCAGTAGCGTACGCGTCACCGCGCGCGAGGCGCAAACGAATTAGGCCTCCGTTTTCAAAAATCTTCACGTATTCCGTGAATTCGATCGTTGAACCGAACGTTCTCCGCCCGGCAGCGCCGGCCCCAACGAAGCGCCTACACGCTCGAGCTACGCCGTCAGACCGCGTCGGAGGCGCCCTGCTCGGCAGCCGCGGACGCGCAGAGCTGCAGGATCTGCGGGCCGTACTTGTCGAGCTTGCTGGGGCCGATTCCGGGAACCCGCACGAGCGAGTCGGTGTCACGCGGTCGCATCTCGGCCAGCGCCGTCATCGTCGCGTCGGTGAAGACGCAGTAGGCCGGCACCTGGTCCTCGACCGCGCGCTCACGCCGCCACTCGCGCAGCGCGTCGAACAACGCCTCGTCGTAGCTCGATGGGCAGTCGGCGCAGCGCCCGAGCTTGCGCTCGCGCGGCTCGGTCAGCGGGCGCGTGCACACGCGGCAAACGGCCATCCGCGCCGACTTGCCGCGTCGTCGGGGGCCGCCGCGGGCGTCGCCGGCCCGGACCTGGTCGGAGCCGACCAGCAGGTCGCCGAGGAACCGGCTCGGCGCCCGACGACCGCGGCCGCCCGGCGTGCGGGCCGCCGCCCACGAGACGTGCAGCCGGTCGCGCGCCCGGGTCACCCCGACGTACATCAGCCGGCGCTCCTCATCGACCGCCTGCGGGGTGTCGGCGTACACAATCGGGATCGTGCCTTCGTGCGCACCGACAAGGAACACGTGCGACCACTCGAGGCCCTTGGCCGCATGAAGCGTGGTCAGGGTGACCCCGGCGGCCACCGGTGCGTGCTGGGCGGCCGCCCGCCGCTGAATCTCGGCCACGAAGCCCGCCAGGTCGAGGTCAGGATGCGCGGCAGCCAGCTCCTCGGCCACTGAGACCAGCGCCTGCAACGACTCCCACTGGTCGCGCACGCTCCCGCGCGTCGAGGGGGCCTGCGCCGACCAGCCCATCGCACTCAGCGTCGAACGCACGTCAGGCACCAAACCATCACCACTGCCCTCGCCGGCGCGGACCGCCCCACGCAACAGGGCCACCGCTTGCCTGACCTCAGGTCGCTCGAAGAACCGATCGGCACCCCGCACCACGAACGGGACCGCGTTGTCGGCCAGCGCGTCTTCGAAGCTCTCGGACTGCGCGTTGATCCGGAACAGGATCGCGATCTCCTCGGCAGCCACCCCCGACGCGATCAGCTGCTGGATCTGACGAGACACCGCTGCGGCCTCGGCCACCTCGTCGTCGTAGCCGGTGAGCTTGGTCTGCTGCCCCTCGGCACGCGTGGGCCGCAGCTCGACCGCCGCCTTGCCGATCTGGCCGGCCATCACGGTGTTGGCGGTCTCGATGACCTGCGGAGTGGAGCGGTAGTTGCGCTGCAGAGTGATGGAGCGGGTGCCGGGGAACTTGCCGGGAAACCCCAGCAGGTAGTCGGCAGAGGCACCCGCGAACGAGTAGATCGTCTGCGCTGGGTCGCCTACCACGCACAGCTCGTCACGACCGCCCAACCAGAGGTCGAGGAGGCTGACCTGGATCGGGCTGACGTCTTGGAACTCGTCGACCACGAAAGCCTGGTACTGGCGGCGGACGGCTGCTGCTGCCCGCTCGTCGTCGGCGAGCACGGCCGCCGCGCACAACAGCACGTCCTCCATGTCGATGCGCTGCCGGGTGCCTTTGACGTCCTCGTAGGCCTCGTAGATCCTCGCGACGGTGGCTGCGTCGTAGCCCTCGACCTCGCGCCGGGCGCTGGTGGCCAACCGGACGTAGTCGTCGGGTCGGATGTTGGTGACCTTGGCCCACTCGATCTCGCCGGCCAGGTCGCGCAGGTCGGACTTGGTCGCCTTGAGCCGGCATCGAGACACGGCCTCCCCGATCAAGCCGAGCTTGGACGACACGACCCGGGGAAGCTCGGCGCCGTAGACCTGCGGCCAGAAGTAGCGCGCCTGACGAAGGGCTGCGGAATGGAAGGTGCGAGCTTGTACGCCGACCACGCCGAGGCGGGCCAGCCGCTCCCTGAGCTCGCCCGCCGCCCGGGTTGTGAATGTCACCGCCAGGAGCTCCGTCGGCGAGACCTCACCGGTGGCCACGGCGTAAGCAACCCGGTGGGTGATGGCTCGAGTCTTGCCCGTACCGGCACCGGCAAGCACCCGCACCGGCCCACCGACGGCGATGGCGACTTCACGCTGCTCGGGGTCGAGGCCCTCGAGCACATGCTGGGCATCCGGCACGGATCGTGCACTCCTCACATTCGGGAATCGCAAGTCGAGGCGCGTTGTTGCACTAAGCGGTCAGCCTAAACGTCGGAAAGGACAGACTCGAATGCCCGTGCAGCTCACGATGTACTCCACGCCGTGGTGTGGATACTGTCACCGCCTCAAGGGGCAGCTGAGCCGGGAGGGCATCGAGTTCGTCGAGGTCGACATCGAGCAGGAGCCCGAGGCGGCGACGATCGTCGCGGAAGCCAATGGCGGCAACCACACCGTCCCCACCGTGGTGTTCCGTGACGGTACCGCGCTCACCAATCCCAGCCTCGCGCAGATCAAGTCCAAGCTCGAGTCCTAAACCCGGATCCACGGCGCTCCGCCCGTTGCGCGCCACCAGGTCTGCGCAGTGGCTGCTCACGACGCCGGCCATCGGTGGACCCGGGCTCAGGCTCATGGGACTGCGCGTCGCGTCAGCC
>JBOHDU010000508.1:0-2052 GCA_050700615.1 Nocardioidaceae bacterium | reverse complement strand
AGAGTGCCCGCGAAGGCCACGCGCGGGTCGATCCTGGACTTCCAGCGGGGAAGGCGGGACAGGACCAGGTTGATCTTGACCTGACAACCCTCGGGTCGAGGAGTCGCGCTGCTCCGCCCCAGCAGGTCGTCGAGCACGGCAGGTGCGGCACCGCTGAGCACGATCCGCGACGAGACCACGCGGGTGTCGCCTTCCTGGTCGTACGTCGCCGTGGCCTCGGTGTCGTCGGCATCGATCGAGCGAACGCTCGCCTCGGTTCGCACGTGCACGCCAGCAGCGAGAGCCGCGCGCAGCAGCGAGTCCGTGACCGCTCCCATGCCACCCACGGGCACCCGCCACTCGCCGGTCCCGTTGCCCACCAGGTGGTAGAGGAAACAGCGGTTCTGCACCAGGCTGGCTTCGTACAGCGAGGCGTAGGTCCCGATCAGGGCATCGGTGGCGACGACCCCTCGCACAGTCTCGTCGGCGAACCGTCGGTCGAGCTCGACTCCGATCGGTGCCTCAGCAAGCCAGCTCCAGGTCGGCTTCCCGATGAGCTCGGCCACCTCGGTCGCCGTCGGCAGTGGCCCGGTCAGCGTCGGCGCCAGCCGTCGAGCGGCGGCTGCGATCTCGGCGTAGAAGGCCCGCCAGGCGTCGTACTCCCCGTCGGCACCGGTCAGCTCACGAAACGATCGGGCGGTGACGTCACTTTCTCGGCGCTCGACAAGCAGGCCGGTCGAACGGCCGTCGCGCCAGGTCGGGGTGTACGACGCGGTCGATCGGGACCGCAGCTCCAAGTCGAGGCCGAGGTCGTCGATGATCGTCTTCGGCAGTAGCGCGACGAGATACGAGTATCGCGACAGTTGGGCGTCGACTCCAGGAAATGCCTGCGTGCTCACGGCGGCGCCACCGGTGTGGGGGAGCCGCTCCAGAAGCAAGGTCCGGACCCCGGCCTTGGCCAAGTACGTCCCTGCGACGAGCGCGTTGTGGCCGCCTCCGACGATCGTTACGTCGTACCTCTCGCCCACGAACCAGCCCTCCTCGTCGCTGAGCACACCCACCGCGGGTGCCAACCACGACGCTAGTGCACGTGCCGCCGGGGGAGGCGAGGAGATGGAAGATATTTGACCTTTCAACTACACTGTAAACAATCCCGTGAAAGAGTGGACACCATGCCTGCAGTGACCGTTGACGACATCACCGTCCTTCCTCGTATCCCCGCGCCATCGCCCGGCGCCGCGCCCCGGACGGCGGTGAGTGTGTGGACCGCCCCTACCGGGTTCGAGGGCGAGGGGTTCCCCGTCCGGCGGGCGTTCGGCGGAGTCGACCTGACGTTGCTTGATCCGTTCGTGCACATGGACCAGATGGGCGAGGTGGAATACGCCGCCGGCGAGCCGAAGGGAACCCCCTGGCACCCCCACCGAGGCTTCGAGACCGTCACCTACATGATCGACGGCACGTTCGAGCACCAGGACAGCAACGGCGGCGGGGGCACGATCACGAACGGTGACACGCAGTGGATGACGGCCGGCGCCGGCATCCTGCACATCGAGCGTCCTCCGGAGCAGCTCGTCCAGACCGGGGGGCTGTTCCATGGCATCCAGCTCTGGGTCAACCTGCCACGGGCCCAGAAGTGGGCGCACCCCCGCTACCAGGACCTACGCAGCGGTCAGGTGGGGCTCGTCACAACGCTCGATGGTGGGGCGTTGGTTCGCGTGGTCGCCGGCGACGTGGCCGGCGTGGAGGGACCGGGTTCGACGTACACGCCGATGACGTTCGTACATGCCAGTGTGTCGCCTACTGGAGAGCTCGTGCTGCCGTGGAGACGCGACTTCAACGCGTTGGTCTACGTGCTTGCCGGCAACGGCACCGTCGGGCCGACGAGGCAGCCGATCCACACCGGCCAGTTGGCGGTGCTGGGAAAGGGCGACCATGTCGTCGTATCGGCGAGCTCGAAGCAGGACAGCCACGCCCCGCAGCTAGAGGTGCTGGTGTTGGGTGGGCTGCCGATTCGCGAGCCGGTGGCGTGGGCCGGGCCGTTCGTGATGAACACCAAGGCCGAGGTGATGCAGG
>JBOHDU010000507.1:0-1590 GCA_050700615.1 Nocardioidaceae bacterium | reverse complement strand
ACGCCGTCCTGGCTCACCCTGGTGGTCAGGTCTCCGTGGGCTGCGACGGCGACGACGCGCGGGCTGCGTCGACGCTGCCGTAATAGCGGAGGCTCACCAGCTGCGCGGCCCGCGCGATCATGCTCCCTTCCGCTATCACCACAGCCAGCTTCGGTGACCCCGGGGCGAGCATACGGTCGAGAGCGGCGAAGCCGGTGCTGTCGAAGTACGCGACGCCCGTGAGGTCGATGATCGCCTCGCTGGAGCCGACGGCCCGCCGTACCTGCGCCTCGAAGTCGGCCACGTTGGTGGAGTCGATCTCGCCGGTGGCAGTGACCAGGATCGCCTGGCCTGCGCGACTCTCGACGGGTTCTGCCTGGAGCTCGAGCCTGCTCGCGTTCACCCGACGACCCCGTCGGGACTGGATGTGCCGCGGAACTCCATGGTGAGGCGGGTCCCGGTGGAGCTACGAGAGGTGGTCACTCGTTCGCTGAGCGCGTGGATCAAGGTGAGGCCTCGCCCCCCGGAGGGCTCGCGGCGGCTAGCCGAGGTGTCACTGGCCCACCGTCCCCAGTCTGTGACGGTCACCACGATCCTACCCGGGTTGGCGAACGCTTCGATCGAGACGGTCCGATCAGGGTCCAGGTGGCAGCCGTGCTCCATCGCGTTGTTGACAGCCTCGCCGGCGGCCAGCAGGACGTTGGACGCCGTGCCGGCGTCGACGGCCGCCGCGTCGAGCCATGCCCGCAACCGGTGTCGGGCGGCGGGCGCCTCGTCGATCGTGGCATGCAAGGTCGTGACGAAGCTCCGCGGGGTGACGCCGACCGGCCTGACGGCCACGATGACGACATCGTCGGTGTAGCCGCCCGGCGGGGCCATGCGTCGCAGCAGAGTCGAACAGAGGTCACCGGCCCCGAGGTGCCGGCAGTCAGCGGCAGCGGTGGCGAGACGGTCGAAGCCGCGATCGAGCGACTCGCCAGCCCGTTCGACGAGCCCGTCGGTGTAGAGCACCAGAGCGGACCCCGGAGGCAGGTCGCCGACCCCCGACTGAGCTGACCCACCGAGCGACCGGACGCACAGAGGAGTGCGTCGAGCGCCGGTGAGGTACCCGACAGCCCCGTCGGGGCGGAGGAGAAGCGGGTAGGGATGGCCGGCACAGGCGTAGCTGACCGAGCTGGCGTCTGCGTCTACCAGGACGTAGGCGGCGGTGGCGCAGGCCGCGCCGGGAACGGTCCGGGCGTAACGGTCCAGGGAGTCCAAAACCTCCATCGGGTCAGAGACGGTGAGGGCGGCAGCGCCCAGCGCGAACCGGAGTTGGCTCATCGTCGCTGCGGCAGGTATGCCGTGGCCGGCGACGTCGCCGACGGAGACACCGATCCGGCCCGAGTCGTCCACCGATGTGGCCGTGTACCAGTCGCCTCCGACGCGGATCGTCTCGCTGGCGGCGTTGTACAGTGCGCCCACGACGACCTTGGTCGAGCGGATATCGAGATCCTGCAGGACTTCCTGGAACCGGCTGATCGCCTGGTGCTCCCGGTCGGAGACGGCGATCCGCTCGACCGCGCGAGCGACGAGGTCGGCGACCCTGCGGGCCTGGTCGACGTCGTCGGT
>JBOHDU010000506.1:0-5526 GCA_050700615.1 Nocardioidaceae bacterium | reverse complement strand
GCCTGTCGCCAGTCTGGCCCCGCGCCTTGTGGCCGGCCCGATTGAGGGCGTCAAGGACATTGTTCGCAGGATGGTGTCGTATCTAGGCGCAGGCGTTCGTGGAGTTGGTGAGCGACCGGCCCTGCTGCCGGAATCGACGGGTCACAACATGCCCATCGTCCTGACCGAGAGGAGACGACAGTGCCGCAGTACCTGATCATGTTCAACGACGAGTGGGTGCCCGACCAGACGCCGGAGGACCTACGTACCAAGAGCGCGACCTCGCACGCCCTGATTGACGAGATGAAGGCGGCCGGCGTCTTCGTGTATGCCGATGGCGGCATTGACGCCTCGACTGCGTTGTTCAGCGTCGAGACCAAGGACGGGAAGCCGGTCTTCACCGACGGTCCCTTCGTCGAGACCAAGGAGCACCTGGGCGGGTTCACCGTCATCGATGTACCCGACGACGATGCTGCTCGCGACTGGGCGGGACGGACAGCTGTCACGCTCGACTGGCCGCAGGAGGTGCACCGGTTCCCCTCCGGTGTCGAAGAAATCATCGACCATCAATCGTAGGGAAATGAGTGACACGCCCAGGTTTCTGATGCCGGTCTACGGGCCAGCCGAGCGAGGCGAGTTCGGGGAATACCCCTCCCACGAGGCGATGCTCGCCACGGATCTGCAGGCGTTCTTCGGTCCGCTCGGATGACCGACGTCCTCGACCGGCGCCGGCTCAACCGCGCCACGCTCGCGCGCCAGCACCTGCTCGAGCGCGCCGACCAGCCGCTGCCTGAGATGGTCGAGCATCTCGGCGGCATGCAGTCGCAGGCGGCACTGGCGCCGTACGTCGGGCTGTGGACCCGGTTGCGCGGCTTCGACCCCAACGAACTCTCCGACCTGATCGAAGTACGCGCACTCGTCCGGCTGCACCTGATGCGCAACACGGTGCACCTGGCGAGTGCGCGCGATGCCCTCGGCTGGCGGCCCCTGTTCAGCGAGTTGCACGCGGCGGAGTACCGCGCCCACTTCCCGCGCGCTGTCGACCATGTCGACCTCTCCGCCGTGCTCGCCTTCGCCCGGGAGCTCCTGGAGGAGGAGCCGCGCACGCGCGCTGAGCTGGGTCGGCGCCTGGCCGAGCAGTGGCCGGAGGCGGACCCGAGCGCACTGTCCTACGCGGTGACCCACCACCTGGCGTTGTGCCAGACACCACCGCGCGGGTTGTGGGGTCGTGGCGGGCCGGCGGCCTGGACGCCCTTGGACAGCTGGCTGGGGGCGTCGCTGAGCGTCGCGCCCGTGGAAGACCTTGTGCTGCGCTACTTCGGAGCCTTCGGGCCGGCCACGATCGCGGACGTGCAGCGGTGGTCCGGATTGACGCGGCTCGGCGAGGTGGTCGAACGGCTGTCGTTGCGGAGGTTCCGCGGCGAGGACGGCCAGACGCTCCACGACCACCCGGACGCGGCACGGCCCGATCCCGACGTGCCGGCGCCGCCGCGATTCCTGCCTGCCTACGACAACCTGCTGCTGTCCCACAAGGACCGCGGCCGGTTCATCCCCCACGACCGCGCGGTGCCGTTGCCGCCTGGCAACGGAGCCGACGTCGGCACGGTGCTGGTCGATGGCTCCTGGCAAGGCACGTGGCGGGCACAGGACGGCACTCTGCGGGTTGAGCTGTTCGGGCGGTTGGACAGTGCGGGCCGCTCGGCGATGCTGGCGGAAGGCGCTCGCCTGGGATCCCTCCTCCGGCCGGACTCCGGCCACGACGTCGACATCGTGGTCACCTGACTGGGGATGTCGATCACCCGTGATCGAGGTAGTCGAGAAGAGGAGGATCGAGCATGGCAGAGACTCGGCGGGTGTTGTTCGTCCAAGGCGGTGGCGCGGGCGTGCACGACGAGTGGGACGACAAACTGGTCGATAGCCTCAGGGACCACCTCGGGAATGAGTACAGGATCCGCTACCCGCGCATGCCTGACGAGAGCGACCCGAGTTACGCCAGGTGGAGCATGGCAATCCTGGGGGAGCTGACGGCGATGCCCGACGGCGCGGTCGTCGTCGGCCATTCGGTGGGCGGGACGATCCTCATCAACGCCCAAGCGGCCACTGGATCCGGGTCTGCGGGCGATCGTGCTGATAGCCGCGCCCTTCGTTGGTGCGGGCGGCTGGCCCAGTGATGAGTTCGAGGCGCCGCATGACCTCGGCGCGAGGCTGCCGCGCGGCGTACCGGTACACGTATTTCAGGGACTGCAAGACCAGACGACGCCACCGGCGCACGCCGACCTGTACACCGGCGCGATCCCACAGGCGAAACTGCACTTGATGCCGGGGCGGGATCACCAGCTGAACAACGACCTGAGCGAGGTAGCCGCGGTGATCGAGTCTGACGACGAACTCGCAACCGAGGGCTAGCGAGGCACAGAAACCTCACGATGCGCAACCGGAGATGTCCGCGCGGTCGGTATCGTTCCGGTGTGGGCTCCCCTGCGCCGAGCGTGCATGAGCAGATCGCTCGCGGCCTTCGTGAGCATCCAGCGAAGAAGGGGCTGGGCTTCAACCTGCTGGTGACCGCGGTGGAGGTTGGCGGCAGCATCGCACTGTTCCACGTCGCCCGGCGGACCGGCGCCAGCGACGTGCTTGCCTACCTGGTGGGCAGCATCGCGCCGGTGGTCGGCGGGTTGGTGGTGTGGGCGAGGGCGCGCAAGTTCAGCGGCGCGTCAGCGGCGATATTCGCGTTCACCGCGGTGTCCGCGCTGATCGCCTTGATCGGGAGCACGACCCCGAAGATCTTGCTCTACAAGGACTGCGCGACCACTGCATTGATCGGCCTGCTGTTCTTGGGCTCGTGCGTCGTGGCACGCAAGCCGATCGTGTTCTACTTCGCGCAGCGCTACGGCACGGACGGCAGCCACGACGGGATGGCGGTGTTCGACGCGATGTGGGATACCTATCCCGACTTCCGCCGGGGCATAAATTTCACGGGCTACCTGTGGGCGGCCCTATTCCTGGCCCAGGCTGCCGGCACCGCGCTGATCATCGACGACAGCAGCTACTCCACCGGCTACACCTACGACCAGATCCTGCCGATCGCCGCGACTGTGCTGGGCATCCTCGGCTCGATCGCGATCGGCCGCTACTTCGCCGCAAGAGGCAAGGCGCGCGCTGGCACCTAGGGGCTGTCTGACGGATCTTCGGAGCCAGAACAGCACGATGGCGGCCACAACGACTCCGGCGCGGTAGCTGCAGGAGTGTTTGTCGTAGCGGGTGGCGATGTCACGCCAGCCCTTGAGCCGGTCGAACGCCCTCGGACGGCCATCCCAGTTGAGGATCGTCATGCGACATGCGACATCGGCGGTTGGGCCCCGGGTGGCGGCTTGCACGGCCCCGTGGCGTCACCCCCCGGCGAGCCCACGCTGGGCAGCAACAGCAGCGAGCCGCTTGTCTCGCGTCCACAGCCGGGCGTCGGTGGTCAGGGCCGTCGCGGCCAGGAGGTGCGTGTCGACGTACCCGATTCCAAGACCGAACAGGTGCTGATTGTCGATCAGAGTCAACACCTCGACTTCAGTCGCAACGGTTGCCTGTGGGAGGTTGTGGAGCAATCCGAGGACTTCGTCGCGCCGCGAGAGGTGGCCGAGCGCGAGTTCGCCGGTCACCCAGGGGTGGCCTAGCACGTGACCGTCTTCGAGGAGCCCGACCAGCCTGGGATCGCCTGTGCGGAGATGGTCGATCCAGATCGACGTGTCGACGAGGATCACGCAGGCGTGGTCCGTCGCCGGGGCACCGGCCTCGCAGCGGGCTCACTGCCCGCCAGCCGTGCCAGCCGCCGCGCGCTCTCACGTTCGATGAGAGCCCGCAGAGCCTCACGAACAAGTGCCGTCTTCTCGGTGGTCCCGGTCAGGCGCTGCGCCTCCGTGACGAGATCGTCATCTAAGGCGAGGGTTGTTCTCAACACAGTCTCCATGCACGTCATATGGCATCAAACGATGATGATACACGTGTTCGCTGGGGTCCAGTCAGAGGCAGTTCAAGAGGACGGTCGCATCCGGCCGTGGACTGCTCCATGGCGCCGAACTTTGCCACCGTTCTGGCCATGTCGAAATGTCGCTGCCGCGTGGGGCTTCGACCTGATCGAGACCGAGGGCGATGCCGCGTTCCTGTCCGGCCCCGGCTCCGTCGAGGTTCGGAGTAACTCCGGGTCTCCGACGAGCTCTTGCGCGAGGGCGGCGCCATGTGCCGCAACGTAGGAATGCGCGAGGTGTTCCTAGACCTCGAGGGGCATCCATGGTGGGGCGCGGCTTGCCCTACGGTTGCGTCGGAATCGCCTCCCTGCCTCAGCTGCCTGAGACCCCGTTTTCGGGATGACCGGCGCGCGAGGCGTCACGCTGTCAGCCGGCGCTGTGCGGGCAGGGTGGCCAGCACGACGGCAGGAGCAAGCAGACCCACCACGACGAGCGCTCTGCGGGGGCCGAATGTTTCGACCATCACGGGAGCGGCCAGGCCGCCGAGGGCGACGCCGAGCGTCAGGACCGCCTCGAAGCCTGCGAACATGCGCGCCAGGACCTTCTCGTCCGCAAGTCGGGCCAGGAGCGTGAATCCGCAGACATCGATGAGTGCATTGCCAGCGCCCCGTTGAGGACCGCGACTCCAGGGTTGCCGAGGTCGAGCAGTTGGATCGCGACGACGACGGCGAAGACGGTCAGGCAGCCGCGCGTGAAGGTCTGCACGACGCCGAGTCCGGTGATGAGCGACAGGTGCCGGTCCCTGGCGATGGCCACGAAGCCCTGCGCGACGTCACGGCCCGGGGATCGCTTGGCCGGCGTGCCCCGGGGTGGCGGGTCGTAGGGCAGGGCAAGGACGACCAGTCCGCCGAGCAGGGAAAGCGCTGCGCAGAGGGCGAACGCGACTGCCGGGTCGCTGATCGAGAGGACGACGCCGGCCACCACCGGGCCCGCCAAGCGTCGAGAGCGAGTCGAGCATCCCGCGGACGGCGTTGGCGCTGGTCAGGTCGCTGGGGGACTTCGCCAGCGCCGGCAGAAGTGCCGAGTGCGCGGGACGGAAGAGCGCCACTGCGGCGGTCGCGACCACGGCCGCGCCGTAGATCACCAGGGCGGGACCGTCGGCGGCCGTCACTGCAGCAGCTGTGCCCAGCGCCACGGCCCGGACCACGCCGATGCCAGTCAGCACGCGCTCGCGCCGGATCCGGTCGGCGACCGTGGCCAGGAAGGGGGTTAGCAGCGCCGCCATCGCCATGCGAACCGCAGTGACTACGCCGACGGCACCGAGGCCGCCCTCACGGAAGGCCACGACGGACAGCGCAACCATGAAGGCGCTTTCGCCGGCCCAGGTGGCAGCGAACGACACATGTGCGCGGCGCAGTGGCCCCGCCAGGGCGCTCGTCAGTGCTCCTGACTCGCCGGACGGCATGGGCATGTCCGCAGTCTGCCAAAGAGGCCAGTCGTGAGGGAGTCGCCGTGGGCCCCGTCGCCAGGTTGAAACGTGGACTACGTGCGTCGTACTGGGCGAGATGCAGCGGGTCCGTCTGCCGCGCCGGAC
>JBOHDU010000505.1:0-2235 GCA_050700615.1 Nocardioidaceae bacterium | reverse complement strand
TCTGGGCACAGCACGATGTCACCGAGGAGCTCTGGACCACCGGTCGGGCTGTCCGGCCGCCCGCCCGCCAGCACCCCACCCTCCTCTGCTTCATCCATCGGGAAGGCCATCACGTCGGTCGGGCCGGGCAGATCCATCCACTGCTCGTGCAGCGCTGCCATCGCGTCCGGGTCGAGCAGCAGGATCGACAGTTCGGCCAGCGGATTGACGTCCATCGCGTTCAGCACGAAGCGGCCCAGCCGGGCCAGCGCCGCCTCGTCGACGTCCGCGCCCGACTCGTTGTTCACCTCGACCGACATGGCTAACGCCGTGGGGTCGCGCGGCGCTGCCGGGGCGCCGGCTGCGCAGGCCCACCGGTCTGGGCGTCGTGGCGCTCGTAGGCGTCGACGATCTCCCCGACCAGGCGGTGCCGCACGACGTCGGTCGAGGTCAGGTAGGAGAACTGCACGTCCTCGATCTCGGTGAGGATGTCGCGCACCACCTTCAGCCCGCTGCGGGTGTCTCCGGGCAGGTCGATCTGGGTGATGTCTCCGGTGACCACGATCTTGGAGCCGAAGCCGAGCCGGGTCAGGAACATCTTCATCTGCTCCGGCGTGGTGTTCTGTGCCTCGTCGAGGATGATGAACGCGTCGTTGAGGCTCCGGCCACGCATGTAGGCCAGCGGGGCGACCTCGATGGTGCTGGCAGTGAGCAGCTTGGGGATCGAGTCGGGATCGATCATGTCGTGCAGCGCGTCGTAGAGCGGCCGGAGGTAGGGGTCGATCTTCTCGTTGAGGGTGCCGGGGAGGAACCCCAGCCGCTCGCCGGCCTCGACCGCTGGTCGGGTCAGGATGATCCGGTTGACCTCCTTGGCCTGCAGCGCTTGCACCGCCTTCGCCATCGCGAGGTAGGTCTTTCCGGTGCCGGCAGGGCCGATCCCGAAGACGACGGTGTTCTTGTCGATCGCGTCGACGTAACGCTTCTGGTTGAGGGTCTTCGGCCTGATCGTGCGCCCGCGGTTGCTCAAGATGTTGAGCGTCAGCACCTCGGCCGGTCGCTCCTTGGTCTCGACCCGCAGCATGCCGATCACCCGCTCGACCGAGTCGGCCGTGAGCCCCTGGCCGGTACGGACGAGTGTCACGAGCTCGTCGAACAGTCGCTCCAGCAGCGCGACCTCCGCCGGATCGCCGACGATGCTGACCTCGTTGCCACGGACGTGGATATCGGCGTCGAACTCATCCTCGATGATGCCCAGGAACTCATCGCGCGCACCCAATACGGCGACGACGGGCACGCTGTTAGGGATCGCGAACCGGTGTCGCGGTAACGGCTCTTGTGTCATCGTGCGTCCATGCTACGGCCTGGGTCGTTCGAATCCGTACGGCTGTACGTTATGCGGAGTTTAGCCGAGTACGGGTCATCCGGGCGGCCAGGTGAAGTCACGGCCGCCGAGCACGTGCACGTGCGCGTGGAAGACGGTCTGCTGCGCTCCGGGGCCATTGTTGAACACCACCCGGTAGCCGCCGTCGACGCCCTCGTCCTGGGCCACCCGACGAGCCAGGGCCAGCACCGCAACCGCCGAGTGGGGATGGGTCTCAGCCAGTTCCGGCAACGTCGGGCTGTGCTCCCGTGGGATCACGAGCACGTGGGTAGGTGCCTGCGGGGCGACGTCGCGAAACGCCAGCGCCAGGTCGGTCTCGGTGACGATGTCGGCGGCGACCTCGTGGGCCGCGATCCGGCAGAACAAGCAGTGCGGGTCGGTCATCGGCTCTCCAGCGGCTCGCTCGGAATCTCGGGCTCCACACACTCGCGGCCTTCCTGGGTCATCATGTAAACCCAACCCGCATGCTGCGCGTGGAACAGACATGACCACGCTAGCGGCCACCGCCACGAGAGGTGCGAGGATGGCGCCGTCGCAGCACTGGGACGCCGACGAGGCGGTCACCCGGCTGTATGTCGTTCACTATCGATCCCTGGTGCGCCTTGCCGCCTTGCTGGTCCGAAACAACGGCGAGGCCGAGGAGATCGTCCAGGACGCGTTCGTGGCCATGCACGACAAGTGGCGCAGACTCCGTGATCCCGACAAGGCAGTCGCCTACATGCGGCAGACCGTTGTCAACCGAGCGCGGTCCAGCCTGCGTCGACACCAGGTGGCCGAAAAGCACACCCCCCGCACGATTGACAACGCGGCCAGCGCCGAGGAACAACTGCTCACCAAGGAGTCCCGAGCCGCCGTGATCGCCGCCCTGCACCAGC
>JBOHDU010000504.1:0-2597 GCA_050700615.1 Nocardioidaceae bacterium | reverse complement strand
ATCTTGTCCTTCGCGAGGTCGATGCCGTGCGCAGCCTTGAACTTGTCGACGAGCCAGTCGATGACCCGCTGGTCCCAGTCGTCGCCGCCGAGGTGGTTGTCACCACTGGTCGCCTTGACCTCGATGATGCCCTCACCGATCTCGAGCAGGGACACGTCGAACGTGCCGCCACCGAGGTCGAAGACGAGGATGGTCTGGTCGGTATCCTTGTCGAGCCCGTAGGCCAGCGCGGCCGCGGTCGGCTCGTTGACGATGCGCTGCACCTGCAGGCCGGCGATCTCACCAGCCTCCTTGGTCGCCTGGCGCTGAGCGTCGCTGAAGTACGCCGGGACAGTGATCACCGCATCGGTTACCGTCTCGCCCAGATACGACTCGGCGTCTCGCTTGAGCTTCTGCAAGATGAACGCCGAGATCTGCTGAGGCGTGAACGTCTTGGCATCGATCTTCTGGGACCAGTCGGTCCCCATATGCCGCTTGACCGACCTGATGGTCCGGTCGACGTTGGTCACTGCCTGCCGCTTGGCGACCTCTCCGACGAGTACTTCGCCGTTCTTGGCGAAGGCTACCACCGAGGGGGTTGTGCGGGAACCCTCGGCATTCGCGATGACGGTGGGTTCGCCACCTTCCAAAACGGCCACGACGTAGTTCGTCGTGCCGAGGTCGATTCCAACCGCACGAGCCATGGTTGCTGTATCCCTTTCACCGGACTGAGTCTTAGTGACTCTTGTTCTACCTTGGCGCGGCGCGATCTCAAAAAAGTTGAGCCGGCCGCGCTCAAGTTCCTTACGGATGGTACAAGCACGCCGGTCGGCGACTTGTTCCCGGACCAGGAGCTGATATCTCGCGGACCACCCGACGGCCTGCCGGGGAGGAACCCGCGCGAGGTCGGAAGGCGCCCCCGCTCTCGAACCGCACGTCTGGCCGCACCTGCAGCAAGACCGTACGGCCCTCAGGCCGTCCGTCGGCAACTGGCGCTACGTCCGCGATCACTCGATGCCGATGACCTTGGCCAAGGTCTTGCGCAGCTGAGCGGCCCGCCGGACACCCAGCCTGACGTCGAAGTCGGCCTGAAGCGAGTCGGCCACGGCCGTGCCGGCGCCGAGGCTACGCCGGCCCTCGTCGGTGAGGGCCACATCGTAGGCCCGGCGGTCGACCTTGTTGCGCACCCGGCTCACCAGGCCGGCCGCCTCCAAGTCGTCGATGAACGACATCACGGCGGGCGGGCTCACCCGGAACACCACCGCGAGGTGCTGCTGCGAGCATGGTTGGGCTTGCGACAAGGCGGTGAGCACCCCGAAATCCCGGGGGTGCAGCCCGACGTGCCTCAACTCGCTGGTGGCACGCGCCCGCTGCTGCCGGTGTGCCTGGGTGATGAGGTAGCCCGGCCGGTCGGCGAAAGGCGTGCCGAGCGCGGGATCGTCAACGAGCGCCCGGCGCAAGGTCTCGGTGAGCTCGGCCCGCTCCGCGGCCGTCAAAGTGGCGGTCAACCGCGACTCCGCCTGGTCGAGCCGTTTGCGGATGCTGCGCAGCGCGGTGCGGCCCTTGGCGGTCAGCACGAGCCTGTACGAGCGCCGGTCGGCCTCGTTCGGCTGCCTTTCGACCCACCCCTTGTCCACCACAGCGTCGACGAGCTTGACCAGCACGGTGCGATTCACCTGCAAGGTGTCGGACAAGGTGTGCAGCAGGATCGATCCGTTGCGATCGAGAAGAGAAAGGACAAGTGCCTCGCGGGGGTGCGTGTCGTCTCCGAGGGACGCCGAAACCTCCTGCTTCGCCCGCTCGTGAGCGCGGCGGAGCAGGTATCCGGTGTAGTCGTTGAGCGTTGTGCCCGTTTTGCTCGACATGTCTCCATCCTCGGTAATGCTTTACGAGAAGTGTACCGAAGCTTAATCATTAACTAGGTTGACGATCACCGTTCGTCGCGCGTAGCGTCGCTGCACGCGAGGGCTTGTCGATGCCGCTGTGCCGGACGAGTCAGCGCGAGACGCACCTGAATACTCGGGAGGAAAAGTGCACAGACAGATTGCGGGCGTGCTGACGGGCCGCCGCACGAAATGGATCGCGCTGGGGCTATGGATCGCCATCATGGTGGTCGCGCTGCCGCTGGCGAGCAAGCTCACTGGCGCACAGAAGAACGACGCGGTGTCCTGGCTGCCCGGCAGCGCCGAGTCCACGAGGGCGCTGCAGAAGCAGGCGGCCTTCCAGTCGCCCAACACGTTCTTGACCGTCGTCGTCTACGAGAACAACCACGGAATCACCTCGGCCGACAAGGCCAAGATCTCCAAGGATGTCGCCTACTTCTCGGCCAACAAGAACCGCGACGGCAAGGTGATCGGCCCGCTTGAGTCGCCAGATCACAAGGCCGTCCAGGTGGCGGTGCCGCTCAACCTCGGCAGCAACGGCTGGAACAAGATGCCCGACATCGCCGACAGTTGGCGCAAGCTTGCCAGCACCGGCACCGGCACCGACATGACGGTGCACATCACCGGGCCGGGCGGTAGCGCCGCTGACTCAGCGAAGGCGTTCGCCGGTATCGACGGCACGCTGTTGTTCTCCGCGGCCGGTGTGGTCATCATCATCTTGCTGCTGACCTACCG
>JBOHDU010000503.1:0-9961 GCA_050700615.1 Nocardioidaceae bacterium | reverse complement strand
CGTTGAGACCGGAACCCGCGCCCACCAGCTGTTGCACGTACACCGCGTCCGGGTTGTCCGCGAAGATCTGGTCGAGACTCGTAGTCGGGGCCAGCAACAGCGTGGTTGGGGCTGCCCGCGGGGTGACCTTGTAATTAGCCCGGCGTGCGTTGCCGGTCGACGACGCCCCGTCACCGATCGCTACCGCAGTCGTGGTGCTGTGCAAGGCGGCAACGAGGACGCCGCGGGAGATCAGCTCGGTACGCCGACGCGGCACCCCTTCGTCGTCGTGCGTCGACGCGGCCGGCGAGGTCAGCAACGTCCCGTCATCGACAAGGGTGACGCACGGGGCCGCCACGGAGGTGAGCAGGGATCCCGCGAACGGGCTACGACCCGACGACATCGGCCCTCCCGAACAGGCACGTCCCACCGCCGACAACAGCGTTGCAACAACGGTCGGGTCGAGCAGCACCGCTGGCCCGGTGCTCGAGGTGGCTTCGGACCCCAACAAGCGCACGGTTCGTCCCACCGCATCCCTTGCAAGGAGGTCGACATCGATGTCGTCGAGATCCGGCGCACACCTGAACGCGGAGTCGGAGACCGGCCCGTATCTGTCCTCCCCGATCGCATCGACCGTCAGTTGGACCCAGCGCCGGTCGAATGCTGCGTTGACCCCGCGGGTCGACGCGACGGCGGCCTCCGTCTGCTCGTCGTGGTAGGCGGCCGTGTCGAACGCGCGCACACGTGGATCCAGGGCGACGACCTGGCGGGCCAGTCGCGTCGTCAGCGCGATCCGCTCGTCGAGGCTCGCCGGGGCACGGCTCGAGATGTCGGCGGTTGCACTCGGGCCAGCCGCGGCCACGGCAGACATCGGTGCGGGGATCGGCAACCTGTTCGCCCGGTCCCTGTCTGTGACGAGCGCATTGTCGCGCGCCCGGTCCACGGCCCGGGTCAGCGCGGCAGCGGACAGATCCGAGGTCGACGCGTAGCCCAGGCGGAGGCCCTTGATGAGACGCACGCCGACCCCGCGAGTCTCCGCACGCTCCACGTGGCGGACCTGTCCATCGGCGCCTGCCTCGATGGTCACGCCGAGGTTGTGGATCGCGTAAGCCTCCAGGTCTTCGCCACCCCGCGCCCGCCCGAGGACCGACTCGGCGACCGACATCAGGTCAGCCATGACGGTGCCCGGCAACGGTGAGTCCGGTGATCAGCAATGTCGGGCTGCCGTACGAGACCGGCACCCACTGGCCGTCCTTGCCGCAGCGGGCCTCGGTGAACCCCAGATCGTTGCCGACCGCCGCAACCGACGACATCGCGGCTGGTCCGTCACCGGTCAGCATCAGCCCGATGACCGGACGCGTAAGCCGGCCGCGCTCGATGAGGTAGGCCTCGCTGACCGCAAAGGCGAACCGGCCGGTCGCATTGTCCACCTCGCCGCCCTTGAGGCGTGCCACGTAGACCCCCCGGTCGACGTCGCCGATGATCGCGTCAGGCTCGTCGGCGCCCGCGTCGATATAGGTGTTGCTCATCCGCGTCAATGGTGGCCGTGCGTAGGACTCCCGCCGCCCGTTGGCAGTGCTCGAGCGTCCGAGCAACCGCGCAGTCACGAGGTCGGTGAGGGCACCCACCTGCACCCCGGCTTCCAACAAGACGGTGCGCTCCCCCGCCGTCCCCTCGTCGTCGACCCGGTATGACCCGTAGCCGCAACGGAGCTGCGGCTCGTCGATGGCCGTGACAAGAGGGCTCGCCACCCGATGACCGAACGTCCCCGCGAAGGTGCTGCTCTCACGGGCCAGCCCGTCCCCCTCCAGACCGTGGCCGCACGCCTCGTGAAGCAGCATTCCTCCGGCGGCCGACCCAAGAACCACCGGAACCTCGCCACTGGGTGCCGGCCTGCCATCCAGCGCACGAACCGCGCGCTCGGCCGCCGTGACGCCGATCTGTGCGGGGGGGTGCAGGTCGTACATTTCCATCCCCATGCCGGCACCGGGGCCGTCGAACCCCCTCTGCAAGGCACCGTTCCGTACGACCGTCACGCGGCAGGTCGCCCGCGTCCGCACCCGCCGATCACGCACGACGCGCCCTTCGGACGTCGCGATGAGCACGTCCTGAGTGTGGTCCGTGTGGACCGCGGTGACCTGGCGAACGTCGACGCTGTGTGCCCGGGCCGCGCCGTCGATGCGGCGTAGCAGCTCGACCTTGTCGGCCGCGCTGCTGCTCATCGGAGGTTTTGCGGGTCTGAGTTCCAGAGGCGCCGGTGCCGCACGGAGATCGATCTCAGCCGCAGCGACGGTCCTCCCGCTCCCACTGGCCGCTGCGGCTGCCTCCGCAGCCTCCGCGAGGGAGTGCAGCGTGAGCAGGTTGGTGTAGGCATACCCGGCACGCCCGGACGTGATCACCCGCACCGCGGCACCCACGTCGTGGTCGGTCCGGATCTCGTCGACGCCCCCACCATCGAGTCGCACGGTCTCCCGGTCAGACCGCTCGACATACACCTCCGCCCAGTCCCCGCCGCGCCGCATCGCGACGCGCAACGCAACGGCGACGTCGTCCAGGTCGACCGCGACCTCGGCCGGGTCGGCGGTCATACCCCTGACGCCAGCAACGGTCCGGCCGGAGACGGCCCCATCACAACCTCGCCCGCCGCTGGATCGACGCGAGGTCCAAGACCTCGATCCGGCCACGATGCAGCCCGACGAACCCTTGCGCTGCCAGTCGTTGGAGGACTTGGTTGACGGTAGGCCGGGTGGCTCCGGCGAGGTCCGCGAGCTGCTCCTGCGTCAGTGGGATCTCTCCGTGCGGGCAGGCGCCGTACACCTCGGCGAGCTCGACGAGCCGGCGGTAGACCCGCATGTCGGCACCGACGTAGAGGGCTTCGAGGAGCCGCTGGCTCAGCTGCTCGACGCGTTCGGCGAGCAGGCGGCTGACGAGACGCTCCACCTGAGGGTGGTCCATGCACACGGACTGGAATGTCGCCCCCGAGATCGACAAGGTCATGGCAGGTTCGAGTGCCACCACCGTGGCTGTTCGCCGGTGTGACGGCTCGTCCCGTAGCAGGGCGAGCTCACCGAAGTAGTCGCCGGAGCTGAGCACGTTGAGTGTCACGGTCTCACCGCTCGGGGCGTTGACCTGCACGGCCAACCGCCCGGACTCGATGAGCAGCAGGCTGTCGCCGGGATCCCCCTCGTGGAACAGCACCTCGCGGCGAGCGAACTTTCGCTGTCTGGTCCGGGACAGCAGCTCGGTCCGGGCAGGCTCCGTCAAGGGGTCAAGCAACCGCCACTGCATAGCCGTCAGTGAAGCACAGCCGGGGGCGCAGCAAGCGGTCTTTCACCGGACTCGTCACGGCGCCAGACAAGGCGCATCGGCCCGAAACGATGGCGCATTCCGCGCCCGCGGCCGACACCGCGCTAGTAAACTCCGAGGACCCGGACCGAGGGAGAGACCTGCGCGATGCCGCGTTCCTGCAGGGGCCCACATCGAGCCCCTCGTCACGCCGTCGTGCCACATTGTCGTCCCATCGAGGCGTCATCATGACCACGGTCGAGGGTTGTCCCGATGGCTGACAAGCCGGGCCTCACCACCAGCCTGCGGCATCGGGACTTCCGATTGCTGATGGCCGCTCTCACCGCCTCGACGATCGGCTCGTGGGCCTACAGCGTCGCCCTTGCCGTGTGGATCTTCAACGAGACCGGGTCGGCCGGTTGGGTCGGCGCGTCGACGATCGGCCGCTTCATACCCGCCCTGTTGTTCAGTGCGTACGGCGGGGTGCTGGCCGAACGCTTCGAGCGGGTGCGCCTCATGGTGCGCTTGGACGTCGTCGCAGGCCTGGTCATGGTGTCGCTGGCGGTCGAGGTCGCGATCCAGGTACCGGTGATACTGGCGATAGCCACGTCGGCTGTCGTCTCGACGATCGCGACCATCTACGAGCCCGCGACCGCTGCCCTCACGCCGCAGCTCGTCGGCGAACGCGACCTCGGTTCGGCCAACACGCTGCGAAACACGATCGACAACGTGGCAGTGATCGCCGGTCCCGGGCTGGGCGCGCTGCTGCTGTTGGCAGGGCCGCCGTGGGTCGCTGTCGCAATCAACGCGACGTCGTACGCCATCTCCGCCCTGCTGACGGCACGGATCCGTGCACGCAGCAAGCCGGTAGACGTGACCGAGGGGGGCGACGTGGGTCCGCTGCGGCAGATGCTGGTGGGCGCCAAGGCGATCTTCTCCTCACGGACCGCCGCCGCACTCGTGTCGTACTCCCTGCTCGCGACGTTCATCTTCGGCGTCGATACCGTCCAGCTCATCGTGTTGTCGCGGGACGTGCTCGGCACCGGGGCGGAGGGGTATGGGTACCTGCTAGCGGGTCTCGGCCTCGGCGGTGTTCTCGTGGCCGGCGTCGTCACCAGACTCGAGCGGCTTCCCCGGCTCGGCCCGGTCATTTTGACAGGCATGGCCCTGTACACCGTGCCGACGCTCCTCTTCTTGTTCGTCGAGAGCCCGGAGGTCGGCTTCGCCGTCGAGGTCATCCGTGGTGCGGGGACCCTGGCCGTCGACGTGCTCGCGGTCACGGCTCTGCAACGGTCGTTGCCGAACGACCTGCTGGCTCGGGTCTTCGGTGCGTTCAACGCGTCACTGCTGGGGGCCATCCTCCTCGGCGCCTTGGCGGCACCACTCGTGATCGACACATGGGGTCTGCGGACCAGTATTTGGCTCGCCGGTGCCGCCATCCCGGTCGCGAGCCTGGCCGGCTGGCCGGTACTCCGGGCGATGGACCGTGACTCGGCCACCCGACGAGCAGCATTGGAGCCGCGACGCCGGCTGCTCGCTGCCTGTGACCTGTTCGAGTCGGTCTCGGAGGGTGGTCTGGACGAGCTGTCGGGCGGAGCCGAAGAGCTTGACGTGGCCGTGGGTGCGACCGTCGTTCGCGAGGGAGAGGACGCCGACGCGTTCTACGTGATCGTGCACGGACTGCTCGGCGTAACGGCTGTCGGCGAGGCGGCGGCGGGTGTCACGTTGGGGAGCATGGGCGATGGCGAGTACTTCGGCGAGATCGGACTGATCGAGCAGGTGCCACGCACCGCCACGGTGACCGCCATCGAGCCATCGCGCCTGCTCCGTATCGATGGACAGGACTTCCTCGCCGCCCTGACCGAGTCGACACCGTCCCCAGCGCTGCTCGAAGGGGCCTCGCTCCGCCTGAGCCGGACGCACCCGTCTCGCCGGTTGACCAGTGCAGGCCTCCCCTCCTCGTCGAAGTAGGGCGTCCTCGTGTCGCGGGGCCGCAATCGCCGGATGTGAGGTGCGCGGCACGTAGGTGACCAGAAACCGACTCCTCGGCCCTTTCGATGCGCCACACTGACGCCATGACAAGCCCTTCACCTGAGCTCGCGTCGCTCCTTGTGCGGATCGGCAACCTCTCCGGCCAGGCGGCCAAGCCGACGTCCATGCGGGGCGAGCTCACCCGAGCCGCGGCCAGCGTTCGCCAGCTCTTCGCTGCTGCCGCCTGCTCGGTCGGTCTCGTCGAGCCCGACGGCGAGCAACAGAGATTCGTGGCCGCGGACGGGGCCGGGGCCAAGGCGATCATCGACGTGACCCTGCCGGTGCAACGGGGCATTGCCGGCTGGGTGGCGATGGCCGGCCAGGGGATCGCTGTAGGCGACGTCGAACGGGACAGCCGATTCGCCCGGGACGTTGCTGAGGCGACGGACTACGTGCCGCAGAGCATTCTGGCGGTCCCGCTCGTCGGGCCGCACGGCGACACGGTCGGTGTCATCGAGGTGCTCGATCCCCAGTTCGGCGGCGAGGACACCGGGCACGCGCTCGACGTACTGGGCACCGTTGGCGACCAGGTCGCGGCGATCGTGCGGCTTGCCCAGGTGTACGACGGGTTGGGGGCCGCGCTGCTTCATGCGGTGGCGGCACCCGGAGACGAGGAGTCGTTCGGGACAGCGCTTCGCGAGCTGGCCGGGCCCGACGACGACGGCCAGCTGGCTGCGCTCGCGGCGACGTTTCACGACCTCGCGCGTGGTGGTCCCGAAGCGGCTCAGCTCGCCCATCGAGTGCTGACGGAAGTGGCGGCGTACGCACGGACCCAACGATGACCGAACGGATCGCCTGGAGCGGCGCGTTCGACCCCGGCATCCTGGGCGCCTCAAGAGCGCTGCCATTGCCCAACCCGACCCGGGACTGGGCCTTGGGAGGCGCCACGGGACGCGGCGTCAAGCTCGCGATCATCGACAGCGGGATCGAGGGCGACCATCCGCGTGTCGGTGGCCTGTCGGGGTCGGTGGCCGTCGAGCTCGAGCCCGACGGCGACGCCAGGATCGTCGAGGGCGCGCACGAGGACCTGGTGGGTCACGGCACCGCCTGCGCCGCGATCATCCGTTCCGTGGCGCCCGAGACCGAGCTCTACAGCGTCCGGGTGCTCGGGTCGAACCTGCGTGGACGCGGCAGCACCTTTCTGCGGGGGATCCGCTGGGCGCTGGACGCCGGGATGAACGTCGTCAACATGAGCCTCAGCAGCCGTAGCGACCGATGGTTCGGACCACTGCACGAGATCACGGACGAGGCCTACTTCCGCAACGTCGTACTCGTGTGCGCCGCGAACAACGTGCCCGGCCCCACCTTTCCGTCGCAGTACTCGTCCGTCGTCTCGGTGGCGGCCAGACCCGGCCAGGACCCGTTCGCGATCGCTTACAACCCGCGACCACCGGTCGAGTACGGCGCGCGTGGCATCGACGTCGACGTCGCCTGGCAGCACGGCGGGTCGATCGTCGCCAGCGGCAACAGCTTCGCCACTCCTCATGTGGCCGGCCTCGTCGCGCTGCTGCTCTCCAAGCACCCGTGGATGACGAGCTTCCAGGTGAAGGCAGCCCTTCAGGCCGTCGCCGACAATGCCGAAGCAGCACAACCGTGATGTCGGCGAGCTCGTCGCACCAAGGCTGAGCAGGTCGGAGCGTCACAGCGCGGTGACGTGGTCGACCAGCCAGCGGTCGCCGCTCCTGACCATCGTGAAGACGACCCGGTTCAGTGCCGTCTGCGGAGCCGCATGGGCGGTCGTCTCGCTGGTCTGGTCGATGAACATCAGGATGTCGACCCGGGTGGGCGTCGCCGAGACCACACCGGAGTCCATGACCTTTGCCACGACGTGGGCCCTCACCTGCTCGGCCGGCGCCTTGAGCAGGCCGTCGACGGTCCGTTGATACTGGGCGGCGTAGTCGGGGGTCATGAACCCTTCCGCAGCAGTCGCATCCTGGCCGAGGGACTTGTAGTCATAGCTCAGGATTCGGGTGGCGGCACGCACCGCCTGCGCCGGCGCAGCGTTGAACGCCGAGCTGATCGCCGCCGACCTGGTGCTGGCCGCTGCCGCGCTCTGGTGGTGGCGCACCCCGAGCACGATGTCGAAGGCGACCGCCGACAGAGCCAGGATCGCGAGGCCGACGAGCGCCCATTGCGGTACCCGTCCCGACCACCACCCAGGCTCGAGCCGGCCGGGGCGGCCCGGCTCGGTCTCGGCTCGGGCCGGCGGTGGGGCCACGGCAGCGGAGCTGTCCGCGACCTCGACCCAGGCTTGCGCTCCCCGGTCGGGAGCGATGCCCTCGTCGTACGTGTTGGCGGCGGCGATCGACGGGCCGGTTGCCGACGAACTGGCCGGCCGACGCCCGACGGCCGATGCGGGTCGGCGACGCCGCTCACCGGCGATCTTGCGACGGGTCGTCGCAACGGGGATCGTGTCTTCGCTCATCAGGTTCTCCCTCATTGCACTGGTGCGAAGTCGTCGACGAGCCAGCGGCCGTTGCCCTTGACCAGGGTGACCCGCCAGCGGAAGTGCCTGATCCGGTCACCGAGGGCCGAGGTCACATGAGCATCGGCGACCACCAGCGCGGTCGCGCTATGGGCGTCCATGCTGCTGATCGCCGTCGACAGCACGTCTCCGGTGGAGCTCATCTTGGTGGCCTTGACCTCGCTGACGATGTTCTTCACCGCGAGGTCGAAGGACTGGGCGAAGCCAGGGGTCAGCATCGGGCGCAGTCGGTTCCGGTAGGCACCGATGTTGCTGACCGAGTAACTGTTCATGTTCGCGACGAACGACGCCACCGCGAGCTTGATGGACGCCCTCGTCCTCAGCTGCTGTGCGAGCGAGTTGTCGACCTGTTGGCCGGACACCGTGTTGTCCGCGCGCGCGTAGCTGACCGCCTGCCAGGTGCCCACCGCGATGGCGGCGACAAGCACACAGCACAGCACTGCGGTCAGCACGAGCCTGGTCTGCGGGCTCGCGGAGTACCGCCTCTTGCTCACGCCTTCGTCGATGGGGGTCATCGGCCGCTCCTCGTCAGTGGTGAGATCAGTAGCCATTTCCAGGACTCCCTTCCCAGCAGCGCCTGCGCACCACCGGTGGAGACGACGTTGTCATCGGGGCTGGCCCAGGCGGCGCGCAGCCGGCCGGTCGCCGGGTCGTAGGCCGCCACGACAGGAGCGCGCTTGTAGGTGGGCGCGTGTTGCGCTCCGCGCGCGTTCGACGTGCTCGCCGGCTCGGTGCACGTAGCCCTCTTGTTCATGGGCCGCTCGGACAGGTCGTAGGGCGAGCGCTGGGTCGTGTTGTAGCCCTGCGTGCACACCGGCGGATCCTGGGTCAGGACGAGGCCGAAGTGTGCGTCGTACTGGCCAGTCAACGGATCCTTGGCTACGACGGTGTAGCCGCCCTGAACCACGTAGGGGTAGAGAACCAAGATCTGCCGGATGCCCGGGATGTGCGCAGTCATGATCTCTCCGGTCGTGATCAGGTTGTTGATCAGGGCCGCAAGCTGAGCCTGGTTGTCGATGATCAGCTGCCGGACGCTGCGAGCCGCCGCGCCGCCCCGGTCGATGACGCTGCGCAGGTCGTGGTCGCTCGACGCGAGCGTGTCGGAGAACAGCTTCAGGTTCCTCGTGAACGCGACGATGGCGGACTCGCTGTCGACCTGGGTTCTGAGCGCGACTCGGCTGTTGTGGATGAGCTGCTCGGTCACGCCCAGCTTGCGCACCGCGGTGGTGATGAAGGCGTTGCTGGTGTCGATGATCCGGCCAAGGTCGGGACCGGTGCCGTAGAAGGCCTGGCCGAGCTGACTCACGACCGTGCGGAGGTCGCTCTTGCTCACCGAGTTGACCAGCTGATCCAGATTGACGAGCAGCGCCGTTGCCGACACCGGCGTTCGGGTGTTCTGGCGGGCGATCACCGAGTTGTCCGTGAGGTAGGGCCCGTGGTCGGACTGCGGCTCGAGATCGACGTACTGCTCGCCCACCGCCGAGCGGTCGGCGACGACGGCGATGACGTCGGCCGGGATGGTGTGGTGAGAGTTGTCGATGTCGAGCGCGACGTCGACGCCGGAGCGGTCGAGCGTCATCGCGCCGACGGACCCGACCGTCACGCCTCGGTAGGTCACCTCGGCGCCAGAGAAGATGCCGCCGGACTGCGCGAAATTGGCTGTCACCGTGTAGCTCGTGTCGTAGAAAAGGCGATCCAGCTTGGCGTACTTCGCCCCCACGTAGGAGACGCCGATCAAGGTGATGGCCACGAACACCACGAGCTGGATCTTCGTCGTGCGACTGATCATCGGCCCACTCCCTGAAGCAGGAGCATCGCCAAGTCCTTGTCGTAGCCGCCGATACGCCGGGTCGGATAGTCACCGGGCGGCCGGCAGAGCAGGGGCGCGAGCGTGCAGATCGGATCGAGCGGACCGCTCGACGTCGGCGGCGTGGTCGCCGGCGGGGCAGTGGTGTTGCACAGGCCGAGAAGTGAGCCCACACTGCACAGCTTGCCGGTCAGCTGTTGGCACAGCGCCGAGCCGGGCAACCGCCTGCACACGGTCTTGACGACCTTGGCACACCCGGTCACCCGTGGGTGGGCCAGGCACCTCCGGATCTGCTTGCAGGGCAGTCCACCCTTGGAACACACCCTGGCGGGCAACGAGACTGTCGGCGGCGTCAGGGTTGGCAAGGTCGGCGG
>JBOHDU010000502.1:0-2205 GCA_050700615.1 Nocardioidaceae bacterium | reverse complement strand
GACTTCACCGTCGTCGGGACGGCGAGCGACGGAGTCGAGGCCGTCCTGATCAGCCGCGACCAGTCTCCAGAAGTGGTGTTGATGGACGTCCGGATGCCGAACATGGACGGTATCGAAGCGACCCGGCAGATCGCCGGGGCAGCGGCCGGTGCGCGAGCGTTGAGGCCGCGGATCCTGATCCTCACCACCTTCGATCTCGACGAGTACGTGTACGACGCTCTGCGTGCAGGGGCCAGTGGCTTCCTGCTCAAGGACGTCACTGCCGAGCGGCTCTTCGACGCGGTGCGCGTGGTAGCTGCTGGCGATGCCTTGCTCGCCCCGGGCGTCACCCGGCGGCTGATCAGCGAGTTCGCCCTGATGCGCCCGACGCCCTCCGCCTCGCCGGCGGAGCATCTCGCGCGTCTCACTGCGCGTGAGACGGATGTCCTGAGGCTCGTGGCCGAGGGTCTGTCGAACCGGGAAATCGCGGTGCGGCTGGTGGTCACCGAGGAGACGGTGAAGTCGCACGTGAGCCGGCTGCTGAACAAGCTCCGGTTGCGCGACCGTACCCAAGCGGTGGTCGCCGCCTACGAGTCGGGGCTTGTCGTACCCCGCGGAAACCAGCCGTCCTAACTGACCGTGTCCGCTGAGGCTGCCGGCGACCGGCCAAGCCATTACATTGAGTAGGGTTACTAGCCCGAAATGACTACCCTGAGTAAGTCTTTTCGGCCGAGATCGGACTAGGAGAAGGCGCCTATGGGCTATTCGTGCCGCCAAACCCTCCCAAAGTGCGCACTGCGGTCGCTTTGCAGGCTAGGCTTCAATCCTCGCTGGGTACGACGGCTCGGTCTCGACCCAACGGGGTTGTTCCCTGTCGCAGAAAAGGTGACCTTTGAACGACCAGCTCGACGTCAACGTGCACGATGACGACGTCCTCGACGAGATCGAGATGATGACCAACCTCATCATCGCCACCTCGGAGACCGAGGGACCCTTGCCCCAACAGCGAATCGACGAGATCCTCGGCGTCGCTGAGCGTGACGAAGGGATCCCGGGCTCTCAGGAGGCATGACACGAGGTGTCCCGACTCAGGGGACATGGCGCCGCCCGGTCCGCGGCCGGCCCCGTCCATGACAGCTGAGGCAGGCCGACCGTGGGCGCCGTCCGCTCCCGGTTGCGCAAACTCGTCGTTCACCCCATAGCATGTGTCTCGTCTTACCGCGCTTGACGGGAGTTTGCCTTGCCGCTGCGTTTTCGACCGGTCGACACGACGTTCTACGACCTGTTCGCCGAGTCGGCTCACAACCTCCTCGCCGGAACCAAGCTCCTGGCGGAGATGCTGCCGAGCACCGCCGACCGAGCCGGCATCGCCAAACAGATGCGCGACGCGGAGCACCAGGGTGACGAGACCACCCACACCATCGTGCGCCGCGTCAACACGACCTTCGTCACGCCGTTCGACCGGGAGGACATCTATCGCCTCGCCAACGGCCTCGACGACGTGATGGACTTTATGGAAGAGGCCGTCGATCTGGTCAATCTCTACGAGGTGGACGAGCTTCCCAAGGAGCTGGCCAAGCAGGTCGAGGTGCTGCAGCGCTGCGCGGAGCTCACCGCCGACGCGATGCCGCGGTTGCGGACGATGCGTGACCTCGAGGAGTACTGGATCGAGATCAACCGGTTGGAGAACGACGGCGACAAGTCCTACCGCCGCATTCTCGCCAAGCTGTTCAACGGCTCGTACGAGGCACTCACCGTGCTCAAGCTCAAGGACGTGGTCGACGCACTCGAGGGCGCGATCGACGCCTTCGAGTCGGTGGCCAACATAGTCGAGCAGATCGCCGTCAAGGAGTCCTGAGCCGTGGCCCGCACCAGGGCGTGTCCCGTAACCCTCCGGCCGTCGCGAGCGTCGAATCCACGGGATGGCTCGCAAGGCGCAGTCGCGAGGGCATACCGGGGTTGTCTGTCGTGCGGTGGCAACGCAGCGAGGGCCCGCGGGGCGGCGCGCATCAGGCCATGGGGTTCCAGGACACGCGCTCGCGCTGCCTGGCGGCCGCGACATGGGGCGGGCAGGGTCTAGCCAGTGGAGCTGGGACTCGTTGTCGCCGTCGTGGTCATCGCGCTGGCGTTCGACTACACCAACGGCTTCCACGACGCTGCCAATGCCATCGCGACCTCCGTGTCGACGCGAGCCCTCACGCCGCGTGTCGCCCTGCTGCTCGCCGC
>JBOHDU010000501.1:0-4051 GCA_050700615.1 Nocardioidaceae bacterium | reverse complement strand
GATCGAGGCCGCCGTGGGCGAGGTCGCGGGCTCGGCCGCTGCGGTCGACATCCACATCGACCCGGTCGACCCACAGATCAGGGCGGCAGTCGACGACGCCCTCGCGCGGGCGCGCCGGATGCACATCGGCTACTACGTGCCTGGTCGGGACGAGACGACCGAGCGTGACGTCGATCCGCTGCGGCTGATCTTCTCCGAAGGCACTGGCTATCTCGAGGCCTACTGCCATCGGGCCCGGGAGAATCGGCTGTTTCGGCTCGACCGCGTCACCGCTGCGGCGGTGCTCGACCATCGCGCTGAGCCACCCAAGGACTCGTCTCGGCGGGATCTGTCCCAGGGGATGTTCCACCCCGACCCCGACGACCCGGTGGCGATCGTCGACCTCGCCCCCAACGCACGCTGGGTGGCGGAGTACTACCCGGTGGAGTCCCAGCGCGAGCTTGGCGACGGCCGGCTGCAGATCACGCTGAGGTTCAGCGACCGGCAGTGGCTACAGCGGCTCATCTTGCGACTCGGGGGGTCGGCCCGCATCGTCGAGCCCGCCGATTTATCCGATTCCGTCCGCTCTGTCGCTGCTGAGGCGCTGGCCAACTACTGAGGCCCGGCGCAAGCCCGGCCCACCGAGCCGGACGGCGACGATCCTCGGCGTACGATGGAGGCGCCCGGCACAACCCGACCATGAAGAGGAAGCCATGTTCCTTGGTGCGTCCACGCTCGACGTCCACCAGGCTGCGTTCTTTGACCTGGGGGCGCCCGAGGTCATCATCGTGATCTTGGTGGTGCTGTTGCTCTTCGGCGGACGCAAGCTGCCCGAGCTGGCCCGGGGGACCGGTAAGGCGCTGCGTATCTTCAAGTCCGAGACCAAGGGTCTGATGGACGACCACGATGACGACACCGAGCAGCCCAGGCCCCCGTCGACACCAGCGCAGCCCCCTGCGCAGATCCAACCACCGCCGGCCGCTGAGCCCGGCCCGGCGGCTGACACGCCCCGTACCGAGCAGCCGCACAGCGAGACCGAGCACTGACACTAGGCTGCCTGCGTGACCATCTCCGCGCGGCCGCGGAAAGGGAAGTCACCCGAGCCTGACGACGGCCGGATGACGCTTGCCGAGCACCTGCGCGAGTTGCGCACCCGGCTCTTCATCTCGGTGGTCGCCATCTTCGTCGGGTTCATCGTGGGCTGGGTCTTGTACGGCGACATCTTCAGCCTGCTGTTGAGCCCCTACAACAGCGTGGTGGCAGGACTCCGGCACAAGGGCATCCACGCCGAGGCCGTGATCAACGACGTCGGCGGGCCGTTCATGCTGCAGGCGAAGGTCTCACTCGTGGCCGGCCTGGTGATCGCCAGCCCGGTCTGGCTCTATGAGATCTGGGCGTTCATCGTGCCCGGCTTGCACCGCAAAGAGAAACGATGGACGCTGTCGTTCGTCGCGGTGGCTGGCCCGCTGTTCATGGCCGGTGTGGTGCTGGGCTACCTGGTTTTGCCGAAGGGCATCAACGTCTTGCTGGGCTTCACTCCCAGCAGCGTCACCAGCCTGGTCGACGTCAATGGCTACTTCAGCTTCGTGCTCCGGGTGCTGCTCGTGTTCGGCGTCGCGTTCGAGATCCCGCTCTTCGTCGTGCTGCTCAACCTTGCCGGCGTGGTGCGAGCCCACCAACTCGCCCGTTGGCGTAGGTGGATCATCTTCTTGACGTTCGTGTTCGCGGCTGTCGCGACGCCGTCGACAGACCCGATCACGATGCTGCTGTTGGCGATCCCGATGACGATGCTGTTCCTGATCTCCGAGGTGATCGCCCGTATCGTCGATCGCCGACGCGGCCGCGACCAGGTCGATGACTACGATGGCCTCGACGACGACGAGGCATCGCCGATCTAGTGGTCACTGCCAGTGGTCCACGACACCAGCGTTCTCGAGCATGCGCGGTTGTGACTCGTAGATCACGGCCGACGAGCCGGAGATAGGCGGCCGCGGAGCCAACCACCGCCGACGGACAGGACCGATGAAGATCCAGCCGGTTGACCCACTCGAACTCCCAGACTGGCTCGGCGTGAGCGCCGCCAGGTGGGAGTCCGGGTCGAGCCTGGGGAGCGCGCCGTATGTGGCCGGAGAGATGGTGTCCGCCGACGCCCGGCGCCAGCCCATCGACCTGCTCGCGGTCGATGCCGCCTACCCGCGGGTCGTGTGCCCGGAGCAGTCTCGGCACGATGCTCACCAGGCTTGGCAGCTCGGCGAGGTTCTGCTCGTCGACGTCGACGGACGGTTGGCCGCCGCAGTTCCTGGTGTCGGGTTCGACTGCAACACCGTCTGCGAGGCGATTCGCCGGGTGGGCAGGGCCGTCGGTGCGCAGCCGCACAGTTTCACGGTGTCGATCGTGCTGTGACCGTGCACGCAAGTATTGTCTGCCCCGTGACCAACCAGCAGCCGCAAGCCGGTGATGGCCGCAGGCTCGCCCTGCTCGTCAACCCCACCGTCGGCAGGCGCGCCGCCGGCGAGGCCGCGCAGGTCGTTGCGGACCGCCTGGGGGGCGCCGGTTACGACGTGTCTCGCCTGCAGGGTCTCGATGCCGAGGACGCGGCGGCGATCGCCCTCCAGACCGTCGCCGACGGCTACGACGTGCTCACGGTCATGGGCGGTGACGGGATGGTGCACATCGGTCTCCAGGCGGTCGCGAACTCCGCCACCAGACTTGGTGTGATCCCGACCGGCACCGGGAACGACACGGCCCGCTACCTCGGGCTCCCGCTCGGCGAGCCGGCCAAGGCCGCCGAGGTCATCGTCGCCGGGCAGACTCGTACCGTTGATGCCGGGCGGATCGGAGAGGTCTACTTCTCCTCCGTGCTTGCCACCGGTTTCGACAGCCTCGTGAGTGAGCGGGCCAACCGGATGAGGTGGCCGCGGGGTCAGATGCGCTACAACCTGGCCACGGCCGCCGAGCTCCGGGTCTTCCGGCCGTTGCCCTACCTGCTCGAGCTCGACGGCCGCGAGGTCGGACTGGAGGCGATGCTCGTCGCTATCGGCAACGGTCCCTCGTACGGCGGCGGACTGCGCATCTGCGAAGGGGCGGAGGTCGACGACGGCCAACTCGACGTGGTCGTCATCAAGCCGATCAGCAAGGTCGAGCTCGTCAAGGTCTATCCCCAGCTGTTCAAGGGCACCCATGTCACGCATCCCGCCTACGAGCGCTACCGCGTCCGTCAGGTGAGCGTCGCTGCGCCGGGCATCGTGGCCTACGCCGACGGGGAGCGCGTGGGCACGCTGCCGCTGACGGTGGACGCCGCGCCCGGCGCCTTCACCGTCTTTGCGCCCCGATGACGGCGTTCGGCGACTTCCAGGCGCTGTACGACTTCTCGCTCGATGACTTCCAGCGACGTGCCTGTCACTCACTCGAGCAGGGGAGGGGCGTGCTGGTAGCCGCCCCCACCGGGTCGGGTAAGACGATCGTCGGGGAGTACGCCGTGCACCTCGCGCTCGCCGAGGGCGGCAAATGCTTCTACACGACGCCGATCAAGGCTCTCTCGAACCAGAAGTTCGCCGACCTGACCGCTCGGTACGGCGTCGAACGGGTGGGTCTGCTGACCGGCGACAACTCGATCAACGGCGAAGCTCCCGTCGTCGTGATGACCACCGAGGTGCTGCGCAACATGCTGTACGCCGGGTCGGTCACCGTGTCGGGGCTGCGATTCGTGGTGATGGACGAGGTGCACTACCTCGCTGACCGCTCGCGCGGCGCCGTCTGGGAGGAGGTCATCATCCACCTGCCCGAGTCGGTCGCCGTGGTCTCCCTCTCGGCCACGGTGAGCAACGCGGAGGAGTTCGGCGACTGGCTCAGCACGGTAAGAGGGGACACCGACATCATCGTGGAGGAGCTACGCCCAGTGCCGCTGTTCCAGCACGTGATGGTGGGCCGGCGGCTCTACGACCTGTTCGCAGACGCCGATGGGAGCCGAGGAGGTGACGAGGTCGTCAATCCCGAGCTGATCCAGATCGCCAGGGAGGACTGGCGGCGGGTCCGCACGCGTGACCATCGCCAACGCAGGGGTGGCTACCGC
>JBOHDU010000500.1:0-7471 GCA_050700615.1 Nocardioidaceae bacterium | reverse complement strand
CGGCAACACCGTCGTCCAGGTCGCCCAGGTCGACTCGACCTACCTGCTCTCGGCGACCAACTGGGTCGACGTCGACGTCCCGCCGCACGCCTCGGCCCTCGGCAAGGTGTTCTACGCCGCCGGGATGATCGAGCCGCCCGACACCTTTCCCCGCCTCACCGCCAACACCATCACCGACATCGACAAGTTCCGCCGGCACCTCGACAAGGTACGCCGGCAAGGGTTCGCCGTCACCGGCGGCGAGCTCGAGATCGGGCTCGACGCAGTCGCGACTCCCGTGCTCAACCACACCGGCGACGTCGTGGCCGCGTTGGGCGTGTCAGGGCCGAGCGAACGTATCGGCCGGCAGCTGCCCGCCTTGGAGCGGCTGCTCAAGTCCCATGCCCGGGCGCTGTCCCACGAGCTCGGACACCAAGCGAGGAAGGAGGGCGCCGCATGACGCCCGATGAAGTTCTGCAAGCGCTGTACGACCAGACGCTGGTCGGGAACGCACCCGAGGTGCTCGACCTCACCGAGCAGGGGCTCGCTCTCGGCATGACTCCCGAGTCGCTGCTGTTCGACGCGCTCATCCCTTCACTCGAGGAGGTGGGCGCCAGGTTCGAGCGCGGCGACTTCTTCGTCCCCGAGATGCTCATCGCCGGCCGCGCCATGAGCGGAGCCCTGGCCCGGCTCCGGCCGCTGTTGGCCGAGACCGGCGTCCAGACGGTCGGGACGTTCGTGATGGGCACCGTCAAGGGCGACGTCCACGACATCGGGAAGAACCTGGTCAACATCATGCTCGAGGGGGCCGGATTCCACGTGATCGACCTCGGCGTGCAGGTCCCTCCGGAGCGGTTCGTGGAGGCTATCGTCGAGCACCAGCCCGACATCGTCGGTTTCTCCGCGTTCCTGACCACGACCATGCCGATGTTCAAGGCCAACCTCAACGCCTTGGAGAAGGCCGGGCTTCGCGACCAGGTGGTCGTCATGGTCGGCGGTGCACCGGTCACCCAGGAGTACGCCGACGCGGTCGGTGCCGACGCCTACGCAGCCGATGCTTCGCAGACCGTGAAGAAGGCCAAAGATCTCATCCAGAAGAAGCGCGCCAAGGTCTCGGCCTAGGGGTTACGACCACTCGTGGTCACGACCGCCCGAGCCCTTCCCCCAGCCACGCCAGCAGACACCTGAAACCGAGGGCCGCCCCCATGCACACCGTGCTGAGCTCCGCCAACAAGCGCGTCACGATCGGATCCGACCAGCCGTTCTGTCTGATCGGCGAACGCATCAATCCCACCGGTCGGCGGATCTTCCAGGAGCAGTTGAGAGCCGGCGACTTGTCCGCCATCGAGAGAGACGTGGCCGCTCAGGTCGCGGGTGGCGCCAACGTCCTCGACGTCAACATGGGCGTGCCGCTCACCGACGAGCCGAAGCTGCTCACGCAGGCCATCCGGATGGTCCAGGGGCTGACCGACCTGCCGGTCTGCATCGACTCCTCGGTGGTCGAGGCCCTCGAGGCCGGGCTGTCGGTCTATGAGGGCCGCGCGCTCGTGAACTCGGTGACCGCCGAGGACGAGAGGATGGCCGCGGTCCTGCCGATCGTCAAGGAGTACGGCGCCGCGGTGATCGCGCTGCCCAACGACCACGATGAGATCCCGATGGAGTCTCCCAAGCGCATCGAGCTCACCCGGAAGATCCTCGACACCGCCGTCGAGAAGTACGGCCTGGCGCTCGAGGACATCGTGATCGACCCGCTCGCGATGCCCATCGGAGCCGACCCGAACATCGTCAACGTGGCCTACCAGACGATCGCGCGGATCCGGGACGAGTTCGGGGTCAACATGTCGCTCGGCGCCTCCAACGTCTCCTTCGGCATGCCCCGGCGTCACGTCATCGGCGCCACGTTCCTCCCGATGGCGATGACGGTAGGTCTCACGAGCGCGATCATGGACGTCCGCACTCCGCAGATCGTCGAGGCGGTGAAGGCCGCCGACCTCCTGCTGGGCCATGACGAGTGGGGTGGCAGCTGGATCGCCGCGCACCGCGCCAAGCTCGCCGCCGAGAACGCCGACCGGGCCGTCAGCGCCAAGACCGCAGCATCATGAGCCAGGCAGCCGGTGACGACGAGCGAGCCGACCCGACCCTGCTCGGCCGCGAGGGGTTGCTGGTCCAGCCTGCCGAGCTGGCCCCGGCGCGTCACGACGGCACCGGCCGGGTCCATCTGAGGTTCACGCCCAGCGACCGGGAGGTGCGAGTCCCGCCAGGTGTCAGCGTCTTCGACGCGGCGAGCTGGAACGGCATCGCGATCGACTCCACGTGTGGAGGCCACGGCACCTGTAAGAAATGCAAGGTCCGGGTGGTCGACGGTTCGGTTCCGGTGTCCCGCCTCGACACCCGATGCTTCACCGGTGAGCAGCTCAAGGACGGGTGGCGGTTGGCCTGCCTGGCCCAGGCCACCACCGATCTGACCGTCGACGTGCCGCCGCTGATGACCCGGCCCAAGGCGGCCACCGTCGGGGTAGGTCGGCAGGTGATCCTGCGTCCGGCCATCCAGAAGCGCTATGTCGAGCTCACCGAGCCGACGCTGCAGGACCAACAGCCCGATCTGGCGCGGCTCCTCGATGCGGTGGACGACCTCGAGCTGCGCGTCGACGTCCACGCGCTGCAGCGGCTGCCCACCGTGCTCCGCGACAGCGAATACCGGGTGACCGCCGTGGTCGTCGATGACGTGCTCATCGACGTCGAGCCCGGTGACACGACCGATCGACGGTACGCGATCGCCTTCGACCTGGGCACGACCACCGTCGTCGCCACCCTGCTCGACACCTCGACGGGCACGCCATCGGGCGTGGCCTCGATGCTCAACAAGCAACAGCCCTTCGGCGGCGACGTCATCACCCGCATCAGCGCGACGATGATGGACCCCGACGCGCTCGGCCGGCTCTCGGACCTCGCCCACGCCACCCTCGACGAGCTGGCGCGGGACGTCTGCGCCGAAGCCGGGATCGAGCCCCGCGAGATCTACGAGATCGCCGTCGCAGGCAACGCCACGATGACCGCGCTGATGCTCGGCATCGACCCACAACCGCTCGGCGTGGCCCCGTTCATCATGTCCAGCGCGACGATCCCCGAGACGCTCGCCTCTGACATCGGGGTCCAGGTGCACCCGCGGGCGCGGGCGGTGATCCTGCCCGCGCTCGGCGCGTATGTCGGTGGTGACATCGTCGCCGGGATGCTCGCCTCCGGCATGGACCGCGACAAGCGACTCCGGCTGTTCATCGACGTCGGCACCAACTGCGAGATCGTGCTCGGCGACGGCGAGCGGATCCTCGCGACGGCGGCACCGGCCGGCCCGGCGTTCGAGGGCGGCGCGATCCGTTGCGGGATGCGCGCGGCCGACGGCGCCATCGAGGTCGTGAAGATCACCGATGACGACGTCCAGTGCCAGGTGATCGGAGACGTGCCCGCGCAGGGGCTGTGCGGCTCTGGCCTCGTCGATGCGGTGGCCGCGCTCGTCGAGGTAGGACTGCTCGACTCCAGCGGACGGCTGGTCGGCGACGACGTGGCCGCGGGGAGCGTGCCCGGCCTGGTCGACCGGCTCGGCAAGATCAACGAGGAGCGGGTCTTCGTGCTCTCCTGGTCGGACGACCATGTGGTCGAGCACTCCGTCTACATCAGCCAACGCGATGTGCGAGAGCTGCAGTTCGCGAAGGCCGCGATCTCCACCGGTTGGAGCCTGCTGCTCGACGAGTTTGGCGCCGAGCAGGGGGACGTCCAGCAGGTGCTGCTCGCCGGGTCGTTCGGCTCCTACCTCTCGCCGGCCAGTGCGGTGCGCATCGGCATGGTGCCGAAGCTGTCGGTACTGCGCATCGTCAGCGCAGGTAACGTCGCCGGCGAGGGCGCCAAGATGACGCTCCTCAGCATGCAGGAGCGCCATGGGGCAACCGCACTGCTGGAGGAGGTGCGCTATGTCGAGCTTTCGGACCGGACCGACTTCAACGACCGCTTCGTCGACCAGCTCGCGTTCCCGCAGTGACGGCGACGGCGTGCCCGTGCCGCAGCATCTCGGCGATACAGACCTCGCGCTTCCCGGCGCCACTCCGAGCCTCCCGGCCACCGGACGCTCCCCGGCACGAGCGGCGCTGATCGCCTGCGGGGCGATCTCGCAGCCGTGCATGCAGATCGTCGAGAAGCGCGGCTGGTCCGTCGACGTACACCCGCTGCCGCCGCTGCTGCACAACCGGCCAGACCTCATCGCCGGCCAGGTTGCCGAGCTGGCCGTGCGGCTCAAGGAGCGTTACCGGGTGGTCGCCGTGGGTTACGCCGACTGCGGCACCTACGGCGCACTCGACGAGATCTGCGAGCGGCTCCACCTCGACCGGCTCTCCGGTCTGCACTGCTACGACGTGTTCGGCGGAGCGTCACGGATGGCCCACATCTTCGAGGAGGACCCCGGCACCTACGTGCTCACCGACTTCCTGGTCAGATCGTTCGCTCGGACGGTCATCGTCGAGCTCGGGCTGGACCGATTTCCCGACCTGCGAGACACGTACTTCGGCAACTACCGCAAGGTCGTCTGGCTCGCCCAGCAGCCGGACGAGGCGTTGACCGCCCTCGCGCACCGGGCCGCTGACACGATCGGTCTGCCGTTGACGATCGTCGACGTCGGTCTCAGCGGCCTCGAGCGAGAGCTGCAACGACTGCTCGACGCGCCCCCGGCTGTTTGAAGGGTTGCTCACACGCACGTCTCGGTGTGGGCGTCGAGGCAACGAACCGGTTTCGCCGGCATATCACTTTGGCGAACATGGGCCCGAGGATACACGTGAGTCTCGCCACCTTTCGGCAAACCAGAGTAGCCTCAATCTCGCTAAAGGGGGCTCATGGGCATCTTCGGGACTGTGGAGACCGCGCACGGTTATCTGACGCGCGTTCGGGCAACGCGCAGATCGGAGCCCAGAGTTGACACCCTGGAAGTGTTCTGCGCGGCGCGACCCCACCGCACGCACATCCGACGAGGGCTCTCGATCAGGAGTGTGTCTCTTCTGCTGATGCTGGGCGTGGGCTGTATAGCCTGCACAAGTCAGCCGACACCGAAGCAGACTTCTCGATCACCTTCGCCTACACCGCCCCAGTCCTCCACTCCATCGACCCCGGTTGCTCCGGCGACCGGCACAATGCGAGGTCGCCTCGTGTTCGTGTCCCTGGCCATCTTGCCAACCCGGGGCTCGGTGACGGCACGCTCCACCACCAACCGGAGCTATCAAGTGACAGTGGGTAACAGCGGTCGATATGAATTCCAACTTCCCCCCGGGACGTACACCCTGACCGGCCACATGCCCGGTATGGGAGCGCCCTGTTTCTATCCTGGCGCGGTGTCCGTTTCCGCGAACCACATTTCCCGGGTCCCCGTGGACTGTAACGGTCGCTGAAATGGGGCAGTTGCGGCGTTTGGCCGCGCTGACTGTGGTCGGCCTGCTCGTGGCCGGTTGCGGAAGCCGGGCAATCGGCGGCGCCCCACCCCGAACCCAAACCGATGACACAAGCCCTTCGCCTGCGATCCGAGCGGCCTCCAGGACCGCAGGACCAAAGGGAGGACCGGCATCGGCGGGGCAGACCGAGACACCAGGCGCGACGTGACCCCCTCGCCGAGTGGCCCGACGATCATTGCATATGCCGTGCCGGCGACGAACCCCACGAGCGATGGCAGGATCTACGTGGAGAAGGTGGGCTCGAACCTGAGGCCGCTAAAGGTAGCCGTAGGCACCGATGCAACGCCGCTCATCACAGCGACTGGCGGTGGTCCGGGATTGCTCTGGGTCTCCTCGACCGAAGGCGCAGCCCATGCCGCCGCCTTGACTGGTTATCAGACCGGCGGCACTCCTCCCATCACGCAAACCCTGGTCGGCGACGAGAGTGCCCGGACGGCGCTCGTTGATAACGGGACGGTCTGGCTGCAAGACAAGGCGTCGGTGCTGGGGTTGTCCACTTCCGACTCGAGTGCAAGCCCGCACGAGACCTTCTCACTTCCGCTGTTGGCTCCGACTTCGACTCCGGGTCCGAGCCACTGCCTCTGCGACCCCAACTCCCCGGCCGCCGGATCCGTCGACGCGATGGCGGTGGCGCCGAACGGCGATCTGCTAGCCCTGACGTCGACCGGCTATGCAGCAGCGGTCACGGACCTTGACTCCGGCGCATCGCAACTTCTCGGCTCCTACGGCCTGCTCACGGGCGCAGCGATCGTCGCCGATGGCGACCTGGTAACGCTGGCATCCGGTGGCCCCGACAACGGCGCACTCCACGTGCTGCGAATCTCAACCTCAAGCCTCAACGTTGTGTCAGACACTCCTCTGGGGACCACCAGCCAGGACATGAGACACGTCGACATTGCACCCGGCCTGGGTCACGACTGCGTGATCTCGGTGTCGTCGGGCATCGACGCTGCGAACCTCAAGCTCGAGGTCTTCACGCTCGACGGAGCGCACGTGAACGAACTGCCCGCGCTACCGCCATCGGTCGGCCTCGATATCGCACCGGCGTCGTCGCACTCCGTCTACCTCTACGGCGGGCCTGCCGAAAACACCACCTCCGTCCTCGACCTCGTCACTGGAACGCTGCAGCAAGGCGGCCCCACGATCCAGACGCCGTCGGGGACCTACATCATCGGCATTCTCAACTGAGTCTGCTTCAAGAGCCTCAGGGTGACCGACTGGTTCGAGCTGGAGGGGCTGTTCGCCCACGTGGGGCCGAGTCGCCCGGCTCAGACCGGTGAACCCTCACCCAGGAGCGACTGACGCCAGGCCTCGGTCGCGGCGACCTGGTTGAAGGTGAAGAGGTGCAGGCCGATGACGTTCGCCACCGGATCTGCAAGGTATCCCGCCGACTTGCGCAGGAAGCGCTCCGAGCTGAAGCCCCCGGGTGCGGCCAGTCGGGCCATCGCACTGGCATGTGACTTGAGGAACCGCGCGGACTGTCCGACGCCGATCTTGGTGGCCATGGAGAGCAGCTTCGTGCGCTCCACCGGACCGGGCAGGCCAACGAGCACCGGGAGGTCGACTCCACGGCGTCGCAACCGTCGGAGCCAGGTGGCGATGGCGGTCGGATCGAAACACAGGTTGGACACGATGTAGGTCGCGTGCTCGCGCTTCTCCCACATCGACTGGATCGTGATGTCGTCCTCGATCGCCGGATGGCTCTCCGGGTATCCGGTGATCCCGACGCTGGCGAACGGCCGGCCGAGCTCGGTGAGATCGCGCAACAGCGCCAGCGCGCCGACGTAGCTCCCTGCCGGAGGGTCCTGGTCACCGGCCGGGCAGAAGACGTCGCTGATCCCCATGGCAGTGAGCCGATCGGCGATCTCGGTGAGCTCCCCGCGACCGGAGATCATCCGAGCCGCGAGGTGAGGCACGACGGTGTAGCCGTGGCCCACCAGCCGCTCGGTGAGGTCGAGCGTGGCAGCGAGGCCCTTGGTCGGACTCGCGGTGACGGTGAGAACGAC
>JBOHDU010000499.1:0-4212 GCA_050700615.1 Nocardioidaceae bacterium | reverse complement strand
CCTGGTGCCCGACGAGGTCACGATCGGCATTGTCAAGGACCGGTTGGCGCAGGGTGACACCGCTCAGGGGTTCCTGCTCGACGGTTTCCCGCGCACGGTGCCGCAGGCCAAGGCGCTCAACCAGATCCTTGAAGACATCGGGACCCCCCTCGACGTCGTACTCGAGCTTCAGGTCGACGACGACGAAGTGATCCGGAGGCTGTCCGGACGACGCACGTGCCGCAACTGCGGCCACGTGTGGCACGTGGAGTTCGACCCACCGAGCAAGGAGGGCGTCTGCGACGCCTGTGGTGGCGCGCTCTTCCAGCGCGATGACGACAAACCCGAGACGATCCGGCGTCGTATCGAGGTCTACCAGCAGCAGACAGCCCCGCTCGTCGACTTCTACTCTCGCGCGGGCTTGCTCAAGGTCATTCCGGCTGACGGCGCCGTCGATGAGATCACCGAGCGGGCCATCTCCGCGCTCGACCTCGTCGCCAACGGCTGAGGTGCGGCTCGTGGTCTATGACCGAATCCTGAACCCGAGCCGAAGGACAAACGGCTGACATGTTCCGCGACCGTGGTCTCGAGATCAAGACGCCCGAGCAGGTGGCGGTGATGCGCCAGGCGGGGATCGTCGTCGGCGAGACGCTCGCGCTGCTGCGCGATGCGGTCGCACCTGGTGTGACCACCAAGGAGCTTGACACGTTGGCGGAGGATCACATCCGCTCGCGAGGAGCAACCCCGAACTTCCTTGGCTACCACGGTTACCCGGCGACGATCTGCACTTCGGTCGACGAGCAGGTGGTGCACGGGATCCCGGGAGACCGCGTCCTGGTGGACGGCGACGTGCTCTCGATCGACTGCGGGGCGATCGTCGACGGCTGGCACGGGGACGCCGCCATCACCGTCGCTGTCGGCGAGGTCGGGCCGGAGCTGGTGGAGCTCATGCGGGTCTGTGAAGAGAGCATGTGGCGAGGCATCGCCGCTGCCGAGCTCGGCGGCCGCGTCACCGACATCTCGCACGCGATCGAGACCTACGTCCACTCACAAGGCGCTTACGGGATCGTCGAGGACTACGTGGGTCACGGCATCGGCTCCGCCATGCACCTCCCACCCAGCGTTCCCAACTACGGCCGTCCCGGCAAGGGCCCCCGGTTGGTCGAGGGCCTCGTGTTGGCGGTCGAACCGATGATCACATTGGGCACGATCGAGACGGTGGTGCTCGAAGACGACTGGACCGTGATCACCGCCGACGGGTCCTGGTCCGCGCACTTCGAGCACTCGTTCACACTGACCGACCGGGGCACTGTCGTCCTGACGGCGCTGGACGGCGGGGCCTCCAAGCTCGCCGAGCTGGGCGTCGCGAGTGCGGTCGTGGGGCGCCAGTAGTAGGCGTGACCACGAGCCCTCGTCGTACGCTAAAGCCATGGCCGAGGACTCGAGCATCCGAACCCGCATCACCGCGCTCGTCGATGAGGAGCGGGAGCTGCGCCGTCGGCTCGGCCGGCATCAGATCAGCGCCGACGAGGAACAGACGCGGCTGCGCCACGTCGAGGCCGAGCTCGACCAGTGCTGGGACCTGCTTCGCCAACGCGACGCCGCTCGAGAGTTCGGTGAGGACCCCGATGCCAGCACGGTGCGCCCTGAGAGCGTGGTGGAGAACTACGAGGGGTGAGGCCGGTCGGTGGCACCCGACTCTTACACGTCCCGAGCTGGGGTGATGTGGGGGGTTTGTGAGGTCTGTTCGGTCGGACTGGCTCGATTTCACGATTCGCGTCAGCGCGGCGTACAGTTGACCTTCGGCCCGCGTGTGGGTCCGTTTTTGTGCGCCCTGCGGCTGCCCCTGCGAAGGGGAGGGGCGGGCAGGCCGGATTCGGGCCGTCGTACCTCAACCCCAGGGTGGCCCGCCTGTCGGGCCACGGCACGGGCGTGGCGCGGCCAGCTGGTGCCACCTGGCACCCACGACACCAAGAGAACCAAGAGAACCACGTCAGACAACCAGCACTGCTACAGATTGCGGAGGATATGCCGAAGAAGGAAGGGGTCATCGAGATCGAGGGCACCGTGGTGGAGGCATTGCCCAACGCCATGTTCAGGGTCGAGCTCAGCAATGGGCACAAGGTCCTCGCCCACATCAGCGGCAAGATGCGTCAGCACTACATCAGGATCCTGCCCGAGGATCGCGTCGTCGTGGAGCTCTCGCCGTACGACCTCACCCGTGGACGCATCGTCTACCGCTACAAGTAAGCAGCCCAACTGCAACCCCAGCCAGCCATCAACCTGTTGCCTCGTCCGTCCACCCGGCGGCCCGGGCAAGCCCATGGAGAGCTCGATGAAGGTCAACCCGAGCGTCAAGAAGATCTGCGACAAGTGCAAAGTGATCCGCCGACACGGGCGGGTCATGGTCATCTGCGAGAACCCCAGGCACAAGCAACGCCAGGGCTGACCGCAGGACGAGGGCGACCGCCCGGTCGACCTCGTCACATCAGCGCGACCGCTCACCGTCGCCGCCGTTCGCGGTGGTCGTCGGTGTCGCCCCCGGACCGGAGGCCGGGGCCCTGCCATTCGTACGACGACCAGTCGTCGCTAGAGGCGGGCAGGGACGCGGCGCGCACGACACCTCCGACTGGAGAAAGGTTCACCGCCTGATGGCACGCCTCCTCGGAGTCGACCTACCGCGGGACAAGCGGGTAGAGGTCGCACTCACGTACATTTTCGGAATCGGCAAGACTCGTGCCAACGAGACTCTGGCCGCCACCGGGGTCAGCCCCGACGTGCGCGTACACGAGCTCGGTGACGAGGAGCTGGTCAAGCTTCGTGACCACATCGAGGCCAACTACCAGGTCGAAGGTGACCTCCGGCGCGAGGTGACTTCCGACATTCGCCGCAAGGTCGAGATCGGCAGCTACCAGGGGCGCAGGCACCGTCAGGGCCTGCCCGTGCGTGGTCAGCGGACCAAGACCAACGCGCGCACACGCAAGGGTCCCAAGCGCACCGTTGCCGGCAGGAAGAAGGCCGCTAAGTGACCGCGCGACGTCTCGCGAGGCCGCCGGCGACGCCGCGCGGACTCGTGACCACCAGCCCCCTCGAGCACAGGAGTTCGTAGAAGATGCCTCCCAAGGGTCGTACGGCCGCCGGCGCCAAGAAGGTGCGCCGCAAGGAGAAGAAGAACGTCGTCGCGGGCCACGCCCACGTCAAGAGCACGTTCAACAACACGATCATCACCATCACCGATCCGAGCGGTGGGGTGATTTCCTGGGCCAGCGCCGGAACCGTGGGGTTCAAGGGCTCACGAAAGTCCACTCCGTATGCCGCGCAGATGGCCGCCGAGGCGGCCGGTCGACGGGCGATGGAGCACGGTATGAAGAAGATCGACGTCTTCGTCAAGGGTCCCGGCTCCGGACGCGAGACGGCGATCCGGTCCCTCGCTGCGGTCGGCCTGGAGGTCGGCACGATTCAGGACATCACCCCGCTGGCCCACAACGGCTGCCGCCCGCCCAAGCGGCCGCGCGGCTGACGCCGGACAGAGAAGGAGACTGAGTCCCATGGCCCGTTACACCGGACCCATGACGAAGAAGTCGCGCCGCCTGGGGGTCGACCTCATCGGTGGCGACGCAGCCTACGAGCGTCGTCCGTATCCGCCCGGCCAGCACGGCCGGGCCCGGGTGCGTGAGTCGGAGTACCGCAACCAGCTGATGGAGAAGCAGAAGGCGCGATACACCTACGGCGTGCTAGAGAGGCAGTTCCGTCGCTATTACCACGAGGCCAGTCGCCGACCCGGCAAGACCGGCGACAATCTGCTGCAGCTGCTCGAGGGGCGTCTCGACAACGTGGTCTACCGTGCCGGGTTCGCCCGCACCCGCCGGCACGCGCGGCAGCTCGTCGTGCACGGCCACTTCGTCGTCAACGGTCACAAGGTCGACATCCCGTCGTACCAGGTGGCCGCCCATGACGTGATCGACGTGCGCACCAAGTCCCACGAGATGACGCCGTTCATCGTGGCTCGCGAGACCCAAGGTGAGCGCATCGTCCCGGCTTGGCTCGAAGCGATCACCAGCAAGATGCGCATCCTCGTGCACCAGCTTCCCGTGCGGGCGCAGATCGATGTGCCCGTCCAGGAGCAGCTCATCGTCGAGTACTACTCCAAGAAGTAATTTCCAAACCCCTGAGAAGTTCGAGCCCGTCATATAGCGGGTGGGCTCGGAAAGGAAACCCCAGTGCTCATCGCTC
>JBOHDU010000498.1:0-5592 GCA_050700615.1 Nocardioidaceae bacterium | reverse complement strand
GCTGGGGTCTGCGATCTACGCGGTCGGTCTGTGGCGGCTGCGGTCCACGTTGGAGCTTGCGTCCTTACGGATCCGGCGACCTCGACCGGGTGGGGGTGCCTCCTGATGAGGGGAGTGCTCGCTGCCGAAGTTTGTGCACGTTCAGGACGGGAGTGTTCACATGACTGCGGGAGACCGTGACGGCTCGCTCGACGAGATGGCGGACCAACTCTGGCCGCATCCGTTGCGATGGCGCTACGGAGGCTCCGACGAGCTGCCGTCGAACGACGTCATGACCGAGTACGTCATCACGCCAAACGCCCGCTCGCCGAGGCTGGTGGTGCCGGCCACGCCCCGGCTGGCAGGCCGGGTGGCGATGGCAGAGGGTTTCGGCCGTCCGCTTGCAAAGCGCGCCAAGTCGACCGCGTTGGCCACGGCCTTCAGGCTCCGGCTGGGCGATCGACTTTTCCGCGACCGCCTCCGCATCTACGCGCCTGCCGAGGGAGAGATCCCGTCGGAGGGCATCCGCTCGCATCTCGGCCACGTGCTTGGACAGCCGGTGCACATCGCCTTCCAGGTCACCAGGGCGCGCGCCAACCGCAAGCCCGTGCTCCGACTGCTGGATGGGCGAGGCAGCACGCTCGGGTTCGTCAAGGTGGGCGCCAACGACCTGACGCGGGATCTGGTGCGGGCCGAGGGTCGCGCTTTGCAGGCCCTCGCGTCGGTCCGGTTCGAGTACACCACGGTTCCCCAGGTCATCAGTAGTCACGCATGGAACGGTCAGGAGCTGCTCGTGTTGGCGCCGCTGCCCATGAAGCTGGGCACCTCGCAGCCTCGCCGCGGGCAGCCGCTTCGGTCTGCGAAGGAGCTGGCGAGTTCGTCCGCCATCGAGTGCGGTCCCTTGAGCCCGTCGGCCTACTGGACGGATCTGCGCGCGCGGGTGGGAAACCTCCGGCCGTCTCACGACCGCGGCACGATCTGCGCCGCCCTGGACTCCTTGCAGCGTTCCCTGGCCGGGCTCGACCTGCCCTTCAGCGCATGGCACGGCGACTGGGCCCCGTGGAACCTCGCGCGCGACGGTGACCGTCTCCTGGTCTGGGACCTCGAGCGGTACCGCACTTGTGTCCCGATGGGCTTCGACCTGGTTCACTACGAGCTCCAGACCAAGATATTGGCGCCACGGCGCGACCCGTACGAGCTCATCATGGAGGCTTGGCCGGGAGCGGCAGCCCTGCTGGCGCCGATGGGACTTTCCCGGAGCCAGAGCGAGGGGGCCTTCGCGCTCTATCTGGCGGAGATCTCCACCAGGTGGGTGGCGGATCGTCAGTCGGAGGCCGGTGACTGGGGCGGCGTGCTCGACGCCATGGTGCGCGCGTTGACGACCATCGCCGAGCTGGTCGACAGCCGCGCCAGCGCCCACTGACCGTAGGCCATGCCACAAGCGCGGAAGAGAGGGTTTGATGGGAGGGCAGCCGATCCTGGTGACGGGAGTGCCCCGATCGGGAACGACCTGGCTGGCGAGGTTGCTGGCCGCGGCGCCACACACGGCCATGGTCGGACGGGAGCCGATGAACCCACGCCATCGGCAGTATGGACTCGGCGGAACTCTGACGGGCTGGACCCGGCTCACCCAACCGACACGCCGACAGGCGCGAGCGCTCCGCTTCGCCTACCTCGGGATCAACCCCTACGTGTACGGCCGATACGGGCGCCATCAGCTCGTGGCTGCGGCTCCCAGCACGCGGGTCATCGTCAAAGACCCGTTCGCGTTGCTGTCCCTGGCGGCGATTGCTGGCACCACGCATGCCCGGCCCGTGCTCGTCTACCGGCATCCCGGCGCGGTTTTGACCAGCTACCGAAGGATGGGCTGGACCGCCGACCTGGCAGAGTTACTGCCGACCCTCCAGGCGTCGGTCTCGTGTGTTCCCGCCGCGCGGGGAAGGCCCCCTGGCCTGAGCGAGGATGCCGCCGACATGTGTGACTTCTGGTCCGGGCTGCACCGTCTGGCACTCAAAGACATCGACCTTCTTCCCGACGCGGTGGTGGTCTCACACGACGAGCTGTCCACGTGCGGCGTACCTGCCGTCCGAAGGCTCTTCGAGGTCTGCGACCTGACGTGGACGCCGAAGGTCGAGCGCAGCGTCACCGCGGCGTTCGGCTCTCGTGAGCAGGCCGACGCCTTGATGAGCGCCGCTCTGCACAACTTCGACCGCCGCCCCGAGGAGGTCTCCAAGGGTTGGCGATCGAAGCTGCCGGCAGCCGAAGCTGCCGCGGTCGAGCAAGCAACGCAGGATGTGCTGCAGGATCTTGAGCGTCGGCGCGTCCGCCTGGCGTGACTGTCAGGCGAGCAAGGATCTCCGGTCAGCGAATCCGCGCCGTCTTCGTCCGGAGAAGCTCCCTGAATACCGGCCCCCGGACTCGGTCCAGCATCCAGGTGCCGTCCGGCGAGCTCACGTTGCTGTTGAAATACCCCATCGAGACCACGTTGTGCCGCACGGCGAAGTTGTAGGCGTCAGTCATCCACTTGACGGCCAGGGCCGGATGCGCAGGGTTGGTGCGGCATCCGTACTCGGCGATCACGATCGGCTTCGAGCCGGCCTTCTTCAGCACGCTCGGCATCAGTTGCGCCAGGCTGCGCCATTGCCCCCCGTTGTGGGGCCCCCACGGGTTGTAGACGTCGACGCCGATGAGTTTCGCCCTTTGCGGGTACCAGTGGTTGATGTGACGCCCGGAGTGTGGGTTGAACGACCAGGCCATCAGCACGGGGACGATCGTCACGTGCGAGCCCCTGATGGCCGCATTCTTCAGGATCAGTCGGTTCTGCATCTCGATGAAGTCCGTCGGCGTGCAGCCTGGGCCGGTGTCGGACTCGGGCTCCGGGTTGACGGTGACGAAGACGGGCCGGCCGATGTGCGCCAGCCGGTGGAGCACGTGGTTGATCCAGCCGTCGTACCGGCCGCTCGCCATCGAGCGCCAGCTTCCGGGTGGGGTGATGGAGATGTGCGGCAGCCGGTGGTTGACCACGTCCTGGTGCGCGTGGCGCACGATGCCATCTATGTTCTGCGGCCGGAAGTAGTTGTGGTGCACCCCGAGATGGCAACCAAGCCGGGACTCCCAGGCCGGCAGAGATCGGCCGGAGGGGAGCGAGGATCCGTAGTAGAGGTGGCCGCGACCGGGGTCTCCGGGGAAGCGGGCGCGGGGTCTGGAAATGAGCGGAGCCGGGCCGCGGCTGAGGGCTTCGGCGGGATTGGTCAGGGCGACACCGGCGAGTCCGACTGCGGAGGTGGTCAGCAGAGCGCGTCGCGAAATTGTCACGGTCGTCAGTTCCTTTCGAGGTGAGTGCGTTCCCCCGAAGATCCCCGCGATTCGTCTGCGGAAGACTAGCGTCGACCGATGTCGGAAGGAGAGAGCCAAAACGGCCGTTATGCCATTATTCGAGAGTTAAGTTCCAAATTCATGTCGGTGACCTACGTCACCGAAGGATCGGGCGAAATGTGACTTCCGGCTACGTAGGCGGCTAAGTCACCCAACGACACCATCCTCGTACAGCGAGTGACCAGGCCTTGCTGACCGACCGGTTTCCGAGTCTGGCCGAGCCCGAGCGGGTTACGCTGATCCGGCAAAGATCGCCGGCGCGCCCCTTCTCGTGGGCGTGTCGTACCAAAGGGGGGTTGCCATGTCTTCGAGAGACGACCACAGGCCCGCAGCCTCTCGTTACCACGTCCTGATGGTGGCCTCCACCGGAGGTCACCTTGCCCAGCTCCTCGAGCTTCGCCGCTGGTGGGAAGGTCTCGACCGAACCTGGGTGACGTTCGACAAGGCCGATGCACGCTCGGCGCTCAGCAACGAACGTGTCATCTACGCCCATCACCCCACCACACGCAACCTCCCGAATGCCGTGCGCAACCTGGCCCTGGCGAGGCGAGTGGTGGTCAGGGTCCGCCCTGACCTGGTGGTGAGCTGCGGGGCCGGGGTCGCCTTTCCGTTCTTCCTGGCGGCCCGTCGTCGCGGAGTTCCGTCGGTCTACCTGGAGGTCTACGACCGAGTCGACTCCAAGACGCTCACCGGTCGGCTGTGTCGTCCGCTTGCGGACGCCTTCTGTGTTCAATGGCCCGAGCAGGTCAAGCTGTATCCGGGCTCGGAGCTGGTCGGTTCGGTGTTATGAGCTCGATCGACGTGATGGGTGACATCACAACGCTCCTTGAACGACACGAGCGTCCGTTGGTGTTCGTGACCGTGGGGTCGGATCATCATCGGTTCGACCGGCTGATCGACTGGATGGACTCGTGGCTGGCGCGTCCCGGCGTCAATGTCGACTGTGTCCTGCAGATCGGGACCGCCACCCGACCTCGACGCGGGCTGGCGGTCGACTATCTTGACCACACGATCCTCGAAGAGTTGCTCGCCAAGGCCGACCTGGCGGTCGTCCAGGGTGGCCCGATGTCGATCGTGGAGTCTCGTCGGGCCGGTCGCCGGCCGATCGTGGTGCCCCGTATCGCCCGTCTGGCCGAAGTTGTCGACGACCACCAGGTCGTGTTCAGCTCGAAGCTCGCGCGGCAGGACCTCATCGACCTTGCTGAGAGTGAAGCCGGCTTGCATCAGGCATTGGATCGCGCCCTCGAGGATCCGGACCGCATGGTGGTGGTCGACGACGACACGTCAGCGCAGCAGGTCGCCCGCTCCGTCGAACGGTTCGCGCAGGTCGCCGACTCGGTTGCGGGCAGCAAACAGCCGACACGAGCGCGCGTCTTGATGCTCGGTGGGTCCGGGCGAAGTGGCTCGACACTGCTCGAGCGGATGCTCGACGGTGTCCCGGCCGTGTCGGGCCTAGGCGAGGTGCTGCACCTTTGGGAGCGTGGCCTGGCCGACGACCAGCTCTGTGGGTGTTCGAGGCCGTTCTCCACCTGTCCGTTCTGGAGCGAGGTGGGCAAGCGCGCGTTCGGTGGCTGGGAGTCGCTCGACGCCGGCGAGCTCGTCGCCCTTCGTCATTACGTCGTGCGTACGCGTCACAGCCTGGGTCTCGTCGGGGTACCCTCGGCACCGGGTTGGCGGCTGCGACGCAAGCGGCTCGAGCGGTCGCTGGGCGCGTTGTACCGCTCTGCGGCCGAGGTCTCGGAGGCGAGCGTCCTGGTCGACTCGAGCAAACATCCGGCGTACGCGTTCTTGATGAGGCGGGTGCCGGCAGACCTGCGCTGCGTGCTCGTAGTCCGCGATCCTCGCGCCGTCGCGTACTCCTGGCTCAAGGCAGTGCGGCGGCCGGAGGTGACCGACGAGAAGACGCTGATGCCTCGATACGGGTTGGTCTACTCGTCACTCACCTGGACCCTGTTCGCGGTCATGTTCGACATCTTGCGAGTGCTCGGGACCCCCGTGATGGTCGTCCGCTACGAGGACCTGGTCGCGCATCCGCGTGAGACCTTGGAGTCGGTCCTGAAGTACGCCGGCCTGGAAGTGACCGAAGCGGACCTCAAGCACGTCTCACCCCGCTCGGTCTCTCTGGCCGGTTCGCATACCGTTGCCGGCAACCCGATGAGGTTTCGCACCGGTAGCATCTCCTTGGTGGCCGATGAGGCGTGGCGCACCGGTTTGACCCGCGGACAGCAGTGGCTGGTG
>JBOHDU010000497.1:0-5447 GCA_050700615.1 Nocardioidaceae bacterium | reverse complement strand
GCTCCAGCTCACCATCACCGATCTGCTGTTCGGCGGGGGCGACGGACACGAGGACGACCGGACTCCACCGGGCAGGCCGGAGCCGGACGGCACGTGACCCCCCACGACGCGGACGCCACCCCGGTCGACGAGGCGGGCGGTGCTGGTCGGTCCCCCACCCGCGACGACCTCGAGCGCGAGATCCTCGGCGAGGTGCCGGAGCTGACCTCGACTGAAGTCGTGGAGGCCGCCGGCGGCTCACTGCAGGACGCACGGCGGCTGTGGCGTGCGCTGGGGTTCGCCGATGCCGGCGAAGCAGCGGCGTTCACGCATGCCGATCGCGACGCGATGGCTACCTTGGTGCGGTTGGTGTCATCGGGCACGCTCGACTTCGAGACCGCGCTCAAGCTCACCCGTGCCGTCGGCAGCACCTTGGCACGGCTTGCCGACTGGCAGGTGGCCACCCTCTCTGAGTACATCGAGCAGCTCGAGCACGACGGCCGCGGCACCGGATCGCGGCTGGCTACCGGCTTGCGGATCATCCGTGCGGTCGAGCCGCCGTTCGAGGAGCTGATGATGTATGCCTGGCGTCGCCACCTGGCCGCCGCCGTGACCCGGGTCGAAGCGCTGGGCGCCAGCGACTCCGACCTGCACACGGTGAGCGTCACCGCCGGCTTCGCCGACCTCGTGAGTTTCACCCGGCTGTCGGCGGGGATCGACGAGGACAGGCTGGCCGACCTCGTCGAGGACTTCGAGTCCGAGTGCGCCGACCTGGTCGCTGCGCGCGGAGGGCGGGTCATCAAGACGCTGGGTGACTCGGTGCTGTTCATCACCCAGGAGGTGACGGCGGGAGTCGACATCGCTCTCGACATCGTCGACGCGATCGGTGCCGACGCGCAGCGCCCCGACGTCCACGTCGGCCTCGCCACCGGGCCGGTGGTCATGCGGCTCGGTGACGTGTTCGGATCCCCGGTCAACATGGCGAGCCGGCTGACCGACGTCGCACGCCGCAACCGGGTGATCTCCGACCCGGAGACGGCTGCGGCGGTGAGCGGCAACGACGCATACGTCGTGCGCGCGCTCACCGAACGCGAGATCCGTGGCTTCGGCGTCGTGCAGCCGATCTCGATCCGGCGAAAGCACGGCTGACGCGAGGAGTCGCTGCTTCCTCGGTCCACAGGGTGTGGCGCCGCAGGCTCGCCGCCGGGCTGCCGACTGCCGCCACACACGGGACGCTCAGCGACCCCTTAGAGCGGCTCAGGCCCGGCCGAGGACGTCTCGAGCTCCGGGGGGACCGTCTCGGACGGCTTCTTGAACACGAACGTCCGGTAGCTCCAGAACCTGAACACCATGCCGAGGAGCAGGCCCACCACGTTGGCGGAGATGTTGTCGGCCAGGGGAGAGCGGAGGTCTAGGACGTAGTGCGAGATGGCCAGACAGGCCAACGCGATCGCCATCCCCACGGCGTTGAGGACGAAGAAGAGGGCCATCTCGCGACGGGCGCCGGTGCGCTCGCGGTTGGCCCATGTCCAATGCCGATTGCCGAGGTAGGTCACGATCGTCGCCACAGTGACCGAGATGGCCTTCGCGGTCAGCGGCTTGTGCTCGAGCAGGCCGGGCGACCCGGCGTACCGCAACAGGTTGAAAGTGCCCACATCGACGACGAATCCGACTGCGCCGACGACGCCGAACTTCATCACCTCGTGGATGAGCTTGAGGAGCTCAGCGCGCACCAAGGCGCGAAGGCGATCGAGCAAGGGGGCTCCTCAGGAGGACGCATGGCACACGGTTGTTGACCAATCGTACGGGGTGTCAGCCGAGCCCGGATCCGGGCTGAACCGACCGCAATCCACCCGTGCCACGCGACGTGGCGGGCCGATCGCGAGCGAGGCGACCGTCCAGGTTTGCCGAGACAGCGCCCGGTTAGGCTTCGGCCGTGGAGACACCAGTGGTGGGCGTCGTGGGTGCTGGCCAGCTGGCTCGGATGATGCAACAGGCGGCGATCGGCCTCGGGGTTCCGCTCAAGCTGCTGGCCGAGTCGGGTGATGCCTCCGCGGCCCAGGTGATCGCCATCAGTGAGGTGGGCGACTACACCGATCTGGACACGCTCCGGAGCTGGGCCAGGGGTTGCAGCGTGGTGACGTTCGACCACGAACACGTGCCGACCACTCACCTCGAGGCGCTCGCGGCTGACGGCATCACTTGCAGGCCGGGTTCGGCGGCGCTCGTCCACGCGCAGGACAAGGTGGTGATGCGGGCCAGGCTCGACGCGATCGACGTGCCTTGCCCTCGGCACAGGGCCGTCGCCACCGCGGACGAGGTGACCGCGTTCGCCGAGTCGGTCGAGGGCTTCCCAGTCGTGCTCAAGACGGCCCGCGGAGGCTACGACGGCAAGGGCGTGTGGGTGGTGGCGGATCGAGCCCAGGCTGCAGAGATACTCGGCTCGGCGGCACCGGGCGACCGCTTCCTTGCCGAGGAGCTCGTGCGTTTCACCAGGGAGCTGTCGGCGGTGGTGGTGCGGTCGCCGAGCGGCCAGCTGGCGGCCTACCCGGTGGTTCAGAGCGAGCAGCGCGAAGGCATCTGCGTCGAGGTGACCGCGCCCGCTCCGGGGCTTGACCCCGAGTTGGCCGTGGCCGGCGAGCAGACCGCGATGCGCATCGCCGCGGAGCTCGGTGTCGCCGGCGTGCTGGCGGTGGAGATGTTTGAGACGCTCGACGGCCGGGTGCTCGTCAACGAGCTGGCGATGCGCCCCCACAACACCGGGCACTGGTCGATCGATGGCGCGGTCACATCGCAGTTCGAGAACCACCTGCGGGCCGTACTCGATCTGCCGTTGGGCGACCCATCGGCGCGTCAGGCCTGGGCGGTGATGGTCAACATCCTCGGGACAGAGGTCGGGTCCCTCTACGACGGTTACCCGCACGTCCTGGCGCGCGACCCGGCGGTCAGGGTGCACCTCTACGGCAAGGAGGTGCGACCCGGGCGCAAGGTGGGGCACGTGACGGCGTACGGCGATGATCTCGACGAGGTCCGTGAGCGTGCCCGCCACGCCGCGGACTGGTTCGCTGGCAAGATCGACCCCGAGAGTACGACGCGCTGATGCGGGCACCCGGCCCGGCTCGGGCGCCGCGAACCCGATGACGAACGACTGGGCGCCAGGTAGGGAGCAGCGACATGACCAGCACTGATGCGCTCGTCGGCATCGTGATGGGTTCAGACTCTGACTGGCCCACCATGGAGCGCGCTGCCGACGCGCTCGCGGAGTTCAGCGTCACCTGCGAAGTCGACGTCGTGTCCGCGCATCGGACGCCGGCAGCGATGCTCGACTACGGTCGCGGCGCCCACCAGCGGGGGCTGCGGGTGATCATCGCCGGTGCCGGCGGTGCCGCCCATCTGCCGGGCATGCTCGCCGCCGTGACGCCACTGCCGGTCATCGGAGTGCCGGTCGCGTTGCGCTTCCTCGACGGGATGGACTCCTTGCTGTCGATCGTGCAGATGCCAGCCGGCGTTCCGGTGGCCACGGTCGCGATCGGCAATGCGCGTAACGCCGGGCTGCTCGCGGTCCGCATTCTCGCGGCGGCGGACCGGCGCCTGCAGTCCGCGATGCTGGAGTTCCAGCGGTCGTTGGCCGAGACTGCCACGCGCAAGGGCGAGACGGTGCGCGAGGCCGCAGCAGCCAAGGTCCGGTCGGCGGGCGAGGAGGAGCGGTGAGCGCTCCCGAGGTCGTGCACCTGCACATCGGCCTGCACAAGACCGGAACCACCTATCTGCAGAACCTGATGCGGGCCAACCGAGACCGGATGCGCGCCCAGGGGGTGGAGTTCACGGGGGGGCCGGGCGAGCCGGTCCAGGCGTTCGCCGTTCTGGACTTGCAAGGTCGCCGCCCTCGCGGGACCAAGGACGCCCGGGTCCCCGGGTCGTGGGATGCCCTGGTCCGATCCGTCAACACCTGTGGGCTCGACGCGGCGCTGATCTCCGAGGAGCGGCTCAGCCTCTGCTCCCCGAGACAGGCTCGCAAGGCGGTAGCGGCGTTCCCCGACTCCCAGGTGCACGTCGTCGTGACCGTCCGCGACCTCGCCAGGGTGGCCGTGTCGGCCTGGCAGGAGGAGGTCAAGAACGACCAGACGTGGACCTGGCAGGAGTTCGTGTCGTCGATCAAGGACCCCAGCCGGTCGGCCGTCAGCCCGGCTCGTGGGTTCTGGCTCCGGCAGGACCTGGCGAAGATCTGCGAAACCTGGGAGGCGGGAGTTCCCGCGGGGCGCATGCACGTCGTCACCGTGCCGCCGTCCGGCACCTCACCAGAGGTGCTGCTCGACCGGTTCGCGTCGGTCGTCGGGTTCAGGGCCGGCCGGTTGACCGAGCATCCGCACTGGACCAACGAGATGATCGGTGTTGCCGGCACCGAGGTGATCAGACGAGTCAACGAGCGGCTCGGCGGTCGCCTCAACCAGCGCCAGTACGACAAGGCTGTCAAGCTCACCCTGGTGCAGATGCTCGCCGGGCGGGCGGAGACCACTCGTTTCACCTTGCCGTCGGAGGAGCTCGACTGGGTGCGAGCGCGCGCCGAAGAGATGATCCTGGCGGTCGAGAAGAGGGGCTACCACGTAGTGGGATCTCTCGACGAGCTCCGTCCCCGCCTGCGTCAGGACGCACGGCGTCCCGACGATGTGACCCGTGACGAGCTGCTCGACGCCAGCCTCGATGCGCTGGCGATGCTGGCCGAGCGGTTCGCTACGTCGTGGTGGCAGCGACGCAAGGAGGATGCGTCCTCCGGCTCGAGCAGGACCGAGGTGGCCAGCCTCGCCCGCGAGATGGTATTCCGTGGGCAGACGAAGGCGGCGGGGCTGGCCGACCGGAACTCCGTGGCAGCCAAGCTCATGGCCGGGGCGATGAGGGTGCGCGACCGCGCCAGGCTGCGCGCCCGCCACCGCGGGGCCTGAGCCCTAGGATGACGCCATGCTTGACGATCCCCCCATGTTCGCGCTGACCGAGGAGCAGTCGGCGATACGTGCCGCCGTTCGGTCGGTCTGTGACGCGAAGGTCGCACCGCACGCCCAGGAGGTCGACGAGACAGCAACCTTCCCCAAGGCCGCTTACGATGCGCTTCGGGCCGCGGACTTCCACGCCCCCCACATTCCGGAGGAGTACGGCGGTGCAGGCGCCGATGCGCTGGCTACCTGCATCGTGATCGAGGAGGTGGCCCGCGCGTGCGCCGCCTCGTCTCTGATCCCCGCCGTTAACAAGCTGGGCACGATGCCCCTGATCCTGAGCGGCTCAGCAGAGCTTCGGGACCGCTATCTGACTCCGGTGGCCCGTGGCGACGCCCTGTTCTCCTACTGCCTGAGCGAGCCGGACGCGGGATCCGACGCAGTCAGCATTCGCACCCGTGCGACTCGTGACAAGGATGGCTACGTCCTCGAGGGCGTGAAGCGCTGGATCACCAACGCCGGCGAGTCGCAGTACTACAC
>JBOHDU010000496.1:0-3736 GCA_050700615.1 Nocardioidaceae bacterium | reverse complement strand
GTGTACGACGTTGTGATCAGGGGCGGCACCGTCTACGGGGCTGGTGCCGAGCCAATTCGAGCCGATGTCGCAATCGCCGCCGATCGTGTGGTCGCCGTCGGGCCGCTGTCGCAGGTCGACAGCGTCGAGGAGCTGGACGCGACCGGCAAGGTCGTCGCCCCGGGATTCATCAACGTGCTGAGTCACTCCTACTTCACGATGCTCCACGACGGCCGCTCGCTCGGAGAGCTCACCCAGGGCGTCACCACCCAGGTGTTCGGTGAGGGCGGGTCGATGGGACCGCTCACGCCGGCGATGCAGGCGGCGCTGGCGCAGACCCACCGAGAGCTCGACCTCGAGGTGACATGGAGCAGACTTTCGGAGTTCCTGGCGCTGCTGGAGCGTCGCGGCTGCAGCCAGAATGTCGCGTCGTTCGTGGGCAACGGCACGCTGCGTCCGTTCGTCCTGGGGTACGAGAACCGCTCACCGACCTCCGCGGAGCTCGACCAGATGCGCAGCCTGGTCGCCGAGGAGATGGCCGACGGCGCGCTCGGCCTGGCTTCGGCCCTGATCTACCCACCCGAGAGCTACGCGTCGACCGACGAGCTGGTCGCACTGTGCACAACGGTGGCGTCGTACGGCGGCATGTACATCTCGCACCTTCGCGACGAGGGCACCCGGCTGCTGGCCGCCGTCGACGAGCTGATCCACATCTCACAGGAAGCGGGCCTAGCAGCGGAGATCTTCCACCTCAAAGCCTCCGGTCGCGCAAACTGGGACACCATGCCCCGTGTCCTCGAGCGGATCGAGGAGGTGCGGGCCGACGGACTTGCGATAACCGCCGACGTCTACCCCTACATCGCGAGCTCGACCGGGTTGACCACCGCGATTCCCGACCGGTTCCACGAGGGCGGCGCTGAGGCCCTCTACGACCGGCTGGATGACGACGTCTCCCGGGCGGCCATCAGACAGGCACTTCTGGACGCCGGGAAGTGGGGCGATGCCGAGAGCGCCGACGAAGTTCTGATCCTCGGGGTCCGCTCACCCGAGCTGCGCGGCTACCAGGGCATGACCCTGCGCGCCGTGTCCGAGGAGCGCCGAACCGACCCGATCGATACGGTGCTGGATCTGATCCGCACCGACCGGACCCGGGTCACGGTCGCGTTCTTCACCATGTCGGAGCACAACCTGCGCGAGGAGCTGCGCCGTTCGTGGGTGGGGATCGGGTCCGACGGTTCGTCGATGGCGCCGGAGGGGATCTCTCTGCGCGCCCCGACCCATCCCCGGGCCTATGGCACGTTCGCCCGGGTGTTCGGCACCTATGTCCGCGACGAGGCGGTGCTGACGCTGGCCGAGGCGATCGACAAGCTGACCCGGCTCCCAGCAGCCACGCTGGGGCTTACCGGCCGTGGCAGCCTCGCGGTCGGCTCGTACGCAGACGCGGTGGTCTTCGACCCGGACCGGGTTCGTGACCGGGCCACGTTCACCGAGCCGCATCGGCTGGCGGTCGGCATCGACGACGTCGTGGTCAACGGGCGGGTCGCGCTGCGAGGGGGCCAGTTCACCGGCGTGCTGGCCGGGCGAGCGCTGCGCCGATGACCCCGACTCCTCCTCCGCCTTGGCCCCGACAGACCCTGGTACAACATGCGGTCGTGGCAAGTGTCCACGACCGCACATTCGTCCGGGTCTGCCGGGCCCAGGCGGCGTCTCGCTGCGTTGGCGTCGTCGCCGATACAACCCCGGTATCGGCCTCCTCCGCCGCCTGGCGATCCATCCACCTGTGCTCCGGCACACCCTCGAACAACATGCGGTCGTGGACACTAGCCTTGGCAGCGCCAGGATGAAAGGCGGATCATGAGCGGCGAAGACCTGCAGGGCGGGCTCATCAAGACCCTGGGCATCACCTACGACGACATCGGCGCTGACCGGGTTCAGCTGCGCCTCGAGATACGGCCCGAGCTCCTCCAACCCTTCGGCATCCTGCACGGCGGGGTGCACTGCTCCCTGGTGGAGACGGCAGCGAGCGTGGCCGCGGCCATGTGGTGGGGTGAGCGTGGCCAGGTCGTCGGGGTCAGTAACCAGACAGACTTCCTTCGGGCGGCCTCCGACGGGGTGATCACTGCTGTCGCCACGCCGATCCATCGTGGCCGGTCGCAACAGCTTTGGCAGGTGGAGATCACCGACGAGTCCGATCGTCTGCTCGCCCTTGGCAAGGTGCGCCTGCACAACCTCACCGTCGAGCCGACGTCGGCGCCGTAGGGATCCCTGCCGGCCCCCCGAGTCGGATTGCTTCCGCTGGCAGGGCCGGTGGGTCGTTGGCGGTCTGCTCAGGCCTGCTCACTCGAAGGCGGCTCGGGGTCGGCAAGAAGCTCGGTCTCGACCTCGGCGGACGCGCCCTGCAGAGGGGTCGAGGGCGACCGGCCGTCCGGGGTTAGCTGTTGGGCCAGCTGGGTGCCTGCGTGGTCGAGGAACCGAAGCAGCTCCACCGGGAATGGCAGCACAACCGTGGAGTTCTTCTCGGCGGCGACCTCTACGATCGTTTGCAGCAGGCGCAGCTGAAGCGCCGACGGCGTTGCGGCCATCTCGTTCGCGGCCGCCGCGAGCTTCTTCGACGCTTGGAACTCGCCGTCGGCCGTGATGACCCGGGAGCGGCGTTCCCGCTCGGCCTCAGCCTGCCTCGACATCGACCGCCGCATGGCCTCCGGCAGGGCAACGTCCTTGATCTCCACCCGGTCAATCGTGATCCCCCAGCCGAGCGCCGGGCTGTCGATCATCAGCGCGAGGCCTTGGTTGATCGGCTCCCGGTTGGAGAGCAACTCATCGAGCTCGCTCTTCCCGATGATGGAGCGCAGCGACGTCTGCGCTACCTGTGAAACGGCGAACCGGTAGTCCTCGACCTCGACGATGGCCCGGATCGGCTCCTCGACCCGGAAGTACACGACGGCGTCGACCCGCACTGTGACGTTGTCGCGGGTGATGCCCTCCTGGGCCGGCACCGACATCGTGACGATCTGCATGTTCACCTTGATCAGCCGGTCGACGATGGGGATCAGCGCGGTGAGGCCCGGTGACCGTGCCGGTTGCTGAGCGCGCCCCAGCCTGAACACCACACCTCGCTCGTACTGCCGGATGACCCGCGCAGTCGAGCCCAGCACAAACAGCGCGACGAAGAGGACGACGAGTACGACGATGAGCGCGATCATGGGCACCTCCAGTACTGGGCCACGTCTCTAGGGTAGGTCGGAACCCGACTCGACCGGATCGGCGGCAGTGTCTGGCCCGAACAAGGTCACGACCCCTTACGTCAGGGCTCGGGGCCGGGTGCGTCGGGTGTCCCGTTGTCGGGCGCGCTGCCTCTGCGTCGCTGGAGCCAGCCGACGGGCCCCTGCCCGGGCCCTGCAGGCTGGTCGTTACTCCTGCTCGCAGCCCCGAACAGAGAGCCGAGGTCGTCATCGGCTTCGGTGTCGACCAGTGCGACCACCTCATCACCCACCTCCAGCCTGGTGTCCGCTGACACCGTGACCAGCCGGCCGCTCCTGATCACCAGGCTGATCCAGAAGTTCTCCCCGATCGGGAGCTCCCCGATCGTGCTGCCCTCGACCGATGCGCCCGCGGCCACCACGAAGCGGCGGACGGCATCGGGCTCCTGGCTGAACCGGACGCTGAGTGCGAAAGGCTCGGGATTCACCACCCGGGTGCGCAGGCCCAAGCGTCGGGCGACCTCAGGAAGCAGGCCCCCCTGGACGATGACCGACAG
>JBOHDU010000495.1:0-3034 GCA_050700615.1 Nocardioidaceae bacterium | reverse complement strand
AAGCAGAAGCGGTCGACGGGCAGCCCGGAGACCGCCAGCGCGGTGAGGACCGCAGACGGGCCCGGTGCGGCGGTCACCTGGACCCCGGCCTCCGCGGCAGCGGCGACCAGCCGGAACCCCGGATCGGAGATGCTGGGCATGCCTGCGTCGGTGACCAGCACGACGCGTTGGCCCGCCCGCAGCGCCTCGAGCAGTTGCGGTGTACGCCGTTGCTCGTTGCCCTCGAAGTAGGAGACGACCCGGCCGGCTGCGTCGACGCCCAGCCCGGAGAGCAGCCGATGCAGACGACGCGTGTCCTCGGCGGCAATCACGTCGGCGCGGGCGAGCTCGGCGGCGAGCCGGGGTGACGCGTCCTCGACGCGACCGATGGGAGTCCCGGCCAGCACCAACGTCATAGCCGCATTCTCTCAGCCCGGAGCCACCGATGGCCGGCGTCGTGAGCGTCACGAGGTTGGTGTGATGGCAAGGAGCCGGCGCGAAGGCAGACCGGACGTCTGTCGAGTGTCGCCAACACCGCCGACGCGCCCGTATGGTGGCGCCCAACACGGGTAGAGCGGTAGATCTGGACTCCGAGCAGGTGCCGTCGGGCGTGGTGAAGCAGAGCGTGGCGAGCGCCGTGGCGGGTCTGGCTGGGAGGTGGTACCGGCCGCCGTACGATGGCGTCCGTGGCGACGCTCGAGGCTCCGGGGCCGCACCCCGCTTCGGGGTCCGCCAGCACCGCCCTCCTGGGCCGAACCGTCGAGGGCGAGCCGTTGCCCCGCATGAGGCGCCGCCACACCCCCTTCTACTACCGCAGTGACCCGTTCTGGGGCTGGATGTGGCCGTTGCTGGTCATGGTACTGGCGGGCTTCCTGCACTTCTTCAACGTGGCAACCCCGCACAACATCACCTTCGACGAGACGTACTACGCGAAGGACGCCTACTCGTTGCTGATCAAGCACTACGCGACGACGTTCGTCGACAACCCGAACACCAAGAACATCAACGAGGCCGACCAAATCATCAACTCAGGGTCGACGAAGGGGATCTTCGCGGGTCAGCCCAACATGGTGGTGCATCCCGACGTCGGCAAGTGGATGATCGCCGGCGGCGAGTGGCTTTTCGGGATGAACTCCTTCGGGTGGCGCTTCTCGTCCGCGCTCTTCGGGACGCTGCTGATCCTCGTCCTCTGTCGGCTGGTCAGACGCCTGACCGGCTCCACGCTCTTGGGCTGCATCGCCGGACTGCTGCTGACGTTCGACGGCCTTGAGTTCGTCATGTCCCGAATAGCCTTGCTCGACATCTTCTTGGCGTTCTGGCTCGTCTGCGCAACACACTGCCTGGTGGCCGACAGGGACTGGGCCCGGGTCCGGCTGGCGAAGCGGTACGAGACGTCGCCGCTGACCGAGCGTCGAGGCTTTGGCCCGGTTCGCGGCCTGGTCTGGCGCCCCTGGCGAGTCGCGGCCGGAGTCTGCTTCGGACTGGCCTGCGGCACGAAATGGAACGGCGTCTTCTTCGTCTTCGGGCTCGGCCTGTTGGCGTGGGCGTGGGACTGCGGCCTGCGCCGCAGCCTCGGCGTGCGGTGGGCGCCGCTCAAGTCGGCGCTCGTGGACGGGGTCCCCGCGTTCGTGTCGATCGTGCTCATCGGGCTCATCGTGTACGTCGTTTCCTGGATGGGTTTCCTGACCCACGCGCAGAAGTTCGAGGACGCCTTCGGCCATCCCTCCGACGGCCCGGCGTGGAGCTCGGTCAACGACTTCGGGGGACACCCGACCGGGCCTATCGAAGGCGCTCTGCACGACCTCGACATCTTGTGGAACTACCACATCGCGGTCTACGACTTCCACACCGGCAGCTTCATCGACCACGCCACCCACCCGTTCCAGTCCAACCCCGGCGGTTGGTTGCTGATCAACCGCCCACTCGGTGTCGCTGCCACGAGCGGCAACAACAGCGTCGTCCCCGACTGTCCCGAGGGCCAGACCTGCGTGCGCCAGATTCTGGCCATCGGCACGCCGGTGCTTTGGTGGGGCGGCGTCGCCGCCCTGATCGTCGGGCTGGGGTACTGGGCCGCCAAACGTGACTGGCGGTTCGGCATCCCGGTAGTCGGCGTACTCGTCGGTTGGCTGCCCTGGTTCAGATGGGACCAGCGGCCGATCTTCTTCTACTACGCGGTGGTGATCATCCCGTTCACGGTCATTGCGCTAACGCTCGTGCTCGGCAAGATCCTCGGCAGTGCCGACGCCTCGGTCCGGCGCCGCCGGTGGGGGGCAGCAGCCGTCGGACTCTTCGTGGTCCTTGTCGGCGCAAACTTCACCTACTTCTACCCGATTCTGACCGACGGGCTCCTCACCAACGCCCAGTGGAACGACCGAATGTGGCTCACTCACTGGATCTGACGGTTGTCGGCGCTGCCCTCTCCCGACGAGCGTGGGCCGCGACCCACAGGCCTGCCGCGACCGGTCGCCGGGCTTGCTGCCAGCCGACTGCCAGCCGATCGAGCTGGGGCCACGGCAGGCGGCTCGGCGCGCCTCCCCTGACAGGGTTTCGGCGCTTTCTCGGAGGGTGTTCGCGGGTGCTAGAGTTGCCCCTCGGTTCGACCCGCTGCCGGTTGGTCGGCGGCGTCGGGGCTATGGCGCAGTTGGTAGCGCGCCTCGTTCGCAACGAGGAGGTCAGGGGTTCGAGTCCCCTTAGCTCCACACGGTGCTTCCAGTGCGAACGGTAGCCAACCCTCGTCCTCGTGCCCTGTCAGACCGGTGGCCAGATGCGATGCCGCCCGGTTCACCGGCCCAGCGAACACCTCTCGGCAGTCGGTCTCGCCAAGACTCCGTAGCCGGGTGCCGCGGGTGATCGCGGGCAAGCGCGCCGCGCACACAGCGATGTACGTCGCGGAACAGCGCATGAGGTTGCCTCCCATTCACCTAACCGTTAGGGTTGTCTAACGGTTAGGGAAGAGGGAGGGACCGAATGCGACAGGAAGCCCTGTTGGCGTTGCTGACGAAGGAGCCGGCGCGGGGCTGGGAGTTGCGCGCCCGCTTGAATGACGCCTTGGGCC
>JBOHDU010000494.1:0-2234 GCA_050700615.1 Nocardioidaceae bacterium | reverse complement strand
AGGTCTGGATGAGCGAGGCCACGTCGGGATCGAGCGGCACTCGCCGCTCCTTGTCACCCTTGCCGATCACGCGAACCCAGCCCCGGCCGACATCGACATCGTCCACCGACAGGCCCAGCACCTCAGCAGTGCGCAAACCGCTGAACACCATCAGCCCGCCGATGGCCCGATCGCGATGAGTCCGGAAGCTGCCGACGAGGCTCCGAAGCTCGTCGCGACCCAACGCCCGCGGCAACCGCCGCGGCTCTCGCACCCGCAGACGCGAGCGGGGACGCGGACGGCCCAGATGGGCGAGCTCTCCCGAGCGCTCACCGCTCGCCGCCCGGCGCGCCTGCCTGCTCTGGGGCACCGGACTCCTCGCGTCAGGGTCGAGCATCTCGCGATAGGCGAAGAGCCCGGAGACCGCGACCAGCCGACGGTTGATCGTCGCCGGCGCGAGACCCGCGTTCCGCCCATCGCGGATCGAGTACACGTTGCCGCCCGGCCGGCCACGCACTGGCGCGGTCCGGCACGCCCTCAAGTACCGCAACAACGCATCGGTGCTCACCGACTCAAGACCGAGCGTCTCGGACACGAGCCACCGAGCGAAGGCCAGCAGGTCAAACGCGTACGCCTCCACCGTGCGCGGCGAGTACGCACGATCGACGAGATAGCCGAGGTAGTCGTTGACCAGCCCGAAGTGCCGCGCCCCGGGGCCCTCCAGCACCCACGAGTCACCCCGCCTCGCGATACGCATCTGCTTCTCGGCCATCGAGACGAACTATCGCAGAAGTCTCAACGAAGGGGAAGAGGATAAACCTGTGGAATTGCCGGGGACCACAGTGTGCATAACCCTGTGGAATGCGCTCGGCCCTTTTAGTAGTAGAAAAATTAGCCACATAAGAGGGCCAAGCGCACGATCAGCTCGACCGTGTCGGAAGGAAGGGGTGGCCGTCCTGGTCCGCGGTGCGCATAAGTCCAACGCCGGCGGACGAGGGCGCGGTGCCAGCGAAGGATCGTCTCGGGCGTGACGAGGAACGCCGCCCATCCTTCCCGCGGCACCACCCGCGCGAGTGCGGCGATGAGTGCCCGGTCCGACCACGAGAAGCGGGGTCGGACGACCTGGCGGCGCAGGACGGCGAGCTGGTGGCGGAGGACCAAGATCTCGGCATCCTTGCTGACCGCGTCCATCCGATGGACGCGCACGATCTCGAGGACGCGGCGGGCCAGACGGTACAAGAAGCTGAGGGCCACGGGGCGGGAGCCTCGTCGCCCTGATCGTGCCCGGTCAAGCCGACGATCGAGTGCCCGGGCCTTCGGATCGCCTGCCGGGCAGATACCACCGTCGGTGCGAAGCCCCCGCTGCCGAGATCCATTTGCGCAGGTCACGGCCGGGATCGGGTTTGTGGACCCTACACCGGCACCGCCCGCCAGCAACAGAAGCTTGTTTGCTGATTGTTCATTCATGGGAATGACTGGTAGGCGGAGGCGTTGAAGGGTAGGTAGTGACCGACCACGGGCGCGAGCCGCCCGAGAGAGGAGCCACTCATGGCTACTTCGACTCTGTCTTCCGATCGCTCCGCCCAGGTCCTGCGGCTGATGAAAGAGGGCGACGACGCGTTCAACGCTCAAGACTTCGATGCGATGAAGGCGGCGCATCACCCCGACATGATCGCCCACGTGACCGGAAACGCTGAGCCGATCCACGGACGGGATGCGCACGCGGTTGCCATGGCGGCCATGTTCCGCGCGTTCCCCGACGTCCACGTCCACAACGATCCTGCCTGGTCCAGTTCGCCGACGGCGACTGGATGACCGTGATCACCAACGTCACCGGGACCTTCAGCGGCGAGTTGATCCTCCCCGATGGGAACGCAATCCCCGGCACGGGCAAGTCGTTCGATCTCACCTTCTCCACCACCGCAAGGTGGGAGGGAGAGGTGCTCGTCGAAGAGTGGGCCTCCTGGGACGCCCAGGTCATGGCTCAGCAGATCGGACTCTCCTAGAACCGAGGCCCGCGACGACCTCCCGCCTGGCTGGTCGGCGGCGAAGCCGTGGACCGGCCTTTCCCTCGGTCACAGCCAGTCAGGTGATCCTCTCATCCTCCGGCGAGCGCCCCCGCAATCGTTGGCACGAGCAGGTTCTCGACCTGCCGGGGAGTTTTCTCACGGAGGTCGGGCTCGAGCGCCCAACCGCCGATGACGACGATGATGCCGCCGACGCACTTGACCCGGAACCTGAGCTCCGCATCGGGT
>JBOHDU010000493.1:0-5650 GCA_050700615.1 Nocardioidaceae bacterium | reverse complement strand
CAGCGACACCGCCTGGATTGCTCCGGCGGCAGCGCAGTCGGACAAGATGGTGTCGATCATCGCCTTGGTGGCGGCGTACGGGCTGGACGGATCCAAGCTGGAGTCCTCGTCCACGGAGAAGTCAGGGCCCGGTCGATAGATCGACGCCGAGGAGCTGAACAGGACTCGCCGGCACTTGTGGCGCAGCAGGTGTTCGAGCAACGCAATGGTGTTGGCGACGTTGTTTCGGTAGTAGTGCAACGGGAGCCGAACAGATTCCGGCACCACGATCGCGGCGGCACAGTGGATCACGGTGTCGATCTCGGGATGATCGGCGAACACCCGGTCCAGTAGCGACCCATCGGCGACATCGCCGCGGAAGAAGATCCGGTCGGCAACGAACTCGGCCCTGCCGGTGCTCAGATCATCGATGATGACCGGCGTGTGGCCCTCGTCCAGCAGCGCCGAACACACGGTACTCCCGATGAACCCCGCACCACCGGTCACCAACACCTTCATCAGCATGCTCCTCGCAGTTGATCGTCAGCAGATTACGTGAGGCAGCGCTGGCGGGAAGATCGATCCTCGTGGATCGGACCTTGCGATCCAGCAGGGTACGTACTGCCGAGGCCCTGCTCGACGGCGTGCGGGGGCCAAGGGCCTGCCGGGCGCAGCTTATGGGACCGTGACGGTGACGCGCTTGGTCACCGTGGTCTGAAGCCGACCGGTATAGGTCGCCACGTAGTGGTGCACTCCGCGGGTGACGTGTCCCAAGCCGAGGCGGCCGTGACCGTTGGTGATGCTCGTCGCGCCGACCCTGGCGCCGACCTCCGTCACGACGACTCGGCCGGCGGGGTCGGTGATACCGGGGGCAACGATCGAGAAGCGCAACCGCACCAGGTGTCCGCTGACCGAGCTTCCCACGCTCAGCTGGGGGACCGACTTCACGGCAGTCCTTGTGCCGACCCTGGCACTGCGGCCGGTCCAGTACGGCGCCGACAGGGTGATCCGGACGGCGACACGGTGACCGACGTCGGCCGCGACGAGACGGTACGTCGATCTGGTCGCACCCGTGATCGGCTTGCTGGAGCGTAGCCACTGGTAGGACACGGTGGCGCTTGAGGGAGTGAAGGTGCCCGGGTGCGCGGTGAGCAGTCTGCCGAGCACCGCGGTCCCCGCAAGCGTCGACGCCGAGGTGAACGCGGCCCGACCCAGCACCACGGGCGCGGTTCTCGTCGAGCTCGAGCTCGCCGGCAGGTAGCCGGCCGCCGTGACGGTGACACGCACGGTCAGCCGTTGGCCGAGCACGTCGGTGGTGGGGGAGTACGACGACGTCGTGGCTCCGCTGATCGCGCTCCCGTCGGCGTACCACTGGTAGGCAACGCTCGCCGGCGGCACCGACCAGGTCCCTGGCGTGGCCGTCATGACGGTGCCCACATAGGGGTTGCCGGAGATGGCCGGTCGGCTGACCGATGTGATGGTGCCGGGAGCAACCGCGACGGTGGGCGCGGTCTCGACGAGCGCCGTGAGGTAGCCAGGTCGGCTCGCGATGATCTCGACGGTCAGCTGCTTCGCGAGCTCGGCGGCGGTCGGTGTGAACGTGGGCGACGTGGCGCCGGCGATCGGGGAGCCGTCGGCGTCCCACTGGTAGGTGAAGGTCGGCTGTGGCGACCAGCCGCCGGGGTTGGCGGTGAGCGTGAGCCCGACGCGCGGCGTGCCCGAGATGGTCGGGTCGCTGGTGTTCTGGAAGGTCCCCGGGATCACCGGGCTGGTGGCCGCGGACGCCGAGGTCGCGGTCACGTAGCCCGGGCGGGTCATCGTCACCTTCACCGTCACCTGCTTGCGGAGGTCGCTCGCGTCGGGCGTAAACGTCGATCTCGTCGCGCCACGCACTGAGACTCCTGCGACCAGCCACTGGTAGGACGGCGTTCCTGTCGGCGACCAGTTCCCGGGTGACGCCGTGAGCTTCTGGTCGACCTGGGCCGTGCCGGAGATCGTTGGTGGCCCCGTCGTGAGGAAAGTGGCGGGGGCGACGGCGGTGGTCGCAGCCGACGTGGAGATGGCGGTGGTGTAGCCGGCGCGGGTGGCAGTCACTGTGACCGAGATCTGCTGGCCGAGCTGCGCTGCGGTGGGCGAGAAGGTTGCCCCGACCGCGTTCGCGACGGGTATCCCGCCGGCGTTCCACTGGTAGGTGTACTGAGCGCTGGGTGACCAGGTGCCGCTGGTCGCCGACAGCTGGGTGTCGACGCGCGGCGTCCCGGTGATTGTCGGCGGGGCGCTCACGACGAGGTCGCCGGGCGCCACCGCGGAGGTGCGGGCCGAGGAGGCCGTGGCAGGCTGCATCGCGGCCGCGGAGGCGGTCACCTGCACCTGTAGCCGTTGGCCGAGTTGCGGCGCCTGTGGCCGGAAGCTGCGGTTGGTCGCCCCGCTGATCGGGAGTCCGTTGGCGAGCCACTGGTACGCGAACGTCGCGCCGGTCGGCGTCCACGTGCCGGGGATCGCCGTCAGTTTCGTGCCGACCTGCGCCGTACCTTTGATCGACGGCTTCGTGATCACGCTGAAGTCTCCGGGGGCGACGACCGGAGTGCGGGGGGCGGTTGCCGTGCTCGACTTCATCGCGGGAGCAGACGCGGTCACCCGAACCCTGATGTGCCGGCCGAACTGGGCGGTTGTCGGCATGTAGCTTCGGTTGGTTGCGCCGGAGATCGCGACGCCATTGGCCAGCCACTGGTAGCTGTAGGTCGCGCCGGTCGGCGTCCATGAACCGGAGCGGGCCGTCAGCTTGACGCCGACCCTCGCTGTGCCGCTGATCGACGGCAGGGTGGTGTTTTGCAGGGTGGGGGCGTTGAGGTGGATGAAGTCGCTCGGCCACATGCTCGAGCTGGTGGAGATGGTCCGCTGGTCGTACCCGCCGGTGTAGAGATAGTTGTACTCCTCGATCGTGATCGAGGAGCTGCTCACCGCCATCACCCAGGCCACATGGCCTTCCGACGAGCCTGGTGAGCCCGCGCGCCACCAGGCCACGGCGCCCTTGGTTGCCGTGGGGTCCACCGGTACCCCGGCAATCGAGGCCGCCTGCCTCCAGTTGGACGCGTTGCCCCAGTGAACGCCCAGGTAGTAGTTCCAGAAGTTCACCCCGGCGTCATGGTTGAGCCGCCAGGCCACGAACGAGGTGCATTCCCGGTTGTAGAACAGCCACGGGTCGACGAGGGAGTCCTGGGCCGCGTTCTTGAGCCGACTGGGATAGTCGTCGACCCCGACGGTGGCGTAGGACGCCGACGGCACGATCACGGTGGTCGCGAACGCAGCGGCAATCACCACGACGGCTGCCAGGAAGCGTGTCAAGCCGACGCGCCGGTGGGACCGGGGACAGTTCACGTGACGCAAGGTACCGGTGTGACTACTGTTCCGTCACTAGATTGCGGCGAATTGGTCCATACCGAGGGCCAGACGTCGTCCCTTCGGCCGAGACGCGCACCGCCGAGTGACCCGATGAACGGCGGCACCCGGGCACCAGTCGCAACTCTGCTGCTGGGTGCGACGAAGGCTCCACCGGCGGTGAGGCGGACGCGCTTGGGCCGAGCTCTGCGAGGATCCAATGACCAGGCAGGGAGTCTGACGGCATCGCCGCCAAGGACGGCTGGCGGGTGCTCGCGCCGCTCGTGCAGCTTGTCCTCGATGGGGCCGGGTCGGGTGCTCAGGACAGGGGGAGCCAGCGGGCGTACCAGTCTCGGACCCTGCGCAGGAGGTCGAGCTGATGGACGCGTTCGGCGATGCCGTGTGGTTCGCGTGGATAGGTGACCAGCTCGACCGGTGCCTGCTGGCTTCGCAACGCCCGGTGGAATGCGGTGGCCTGCCCGATGGGCACCCGGATGTCTTCTTGGCCGTGCAGGATCAGCAGCGGGGTTCGGCGTTCGTTGGCGTAGGAGATCGGGGATCGCTGGGCAGCCCGGTGTGGCCCGGGTCCGGCCCAGGGCGTGTCTCCGGCTAGTGCCGTCTCGAATGTGGGCAGGTCGCTGAGGGCGGCCATCGCTCCCCAGTCACTGACTCCGGCGCCCATCACGGCCGCCTTGAACCGGTCGGTCTGGGTAACCGCCCATGCGGTGAGGAATCCGCCTTGGCTCCATCCGCCGACTCCGAGCCGGGCGGGGTCGGCGATGCCACGGTCGACGGCGGCATCCACGGCCGACAGTACGTCGCCCCACTCGGCGCCGCCCATGTCGGCGCGAACCGATGCCGCGAAGCGGTCCCCGTGCCCGGCGCCGCCCCGATAGTTCGGCATCAACACCGTGTAGCCGGCGTTCGCGAGCCACTGTCCCCAGCTCAACGGGCTGCAGTGCAGAGCCCGACCCGAACGACCGTAGGGGCCGCCGTGGACCAGCACCACGGTGGCGTTCGGGCCGTCGGTGCCGTCGGGTGGCCGGATCACGACGCCGTCCAAGGGGATCCCATCCGTGGCCCGGTAGGTGAAGTCCTCTACCGCTCCGAACGCAACGGTGCTCCAGGCGGCGTGGTGGTTCGATACCTGCCGGATGTCTGCGGCCGACCCCGCCCAGACCTCCGGTGCACTGCCGCCGAGCTCCGCTACCACCGCCACCGTGCCGGCGGAGACGTCGAAGGCCGAGATGTCGCCGGCTGCGTCGTAGAGCAGCGTGCGCTCCCCTGGGGATCGCGTCGTCAGCTCCAGCCGGTTGCCGAGCCCCTCCAGAACCAGGATCGCGACTCGGTCGCGGTCCGCCGGACGCACCGCGATCGAGCAGGCGGTCTCCTCCCGGCGCGTCCCGATGCATCGGGGTCGGTCGCCGTCGGCGATCCCGGTCGTCCACACCGAGAACGACGACTGCGGCAAGGGATCATGTGACGTGACGTAGACCAGTGCCGAGCCGTCCGGTGTCCAGGCAAGCCCGTCGAGAAACGGTCCGGCGACGATGCGCCGGGGGTTGCCGCCTTCGACGTCGACGATCCACAGCGATCGACGCGTGATCTCGTCCGGCTCGGGGGTGTCTTGGGCGATGAAGGCGACCACCGACCCGTCGGGTCCCCATGCCACGTCCACCACGTGCCGGTCGTCGCCGACCAACGTCGTCACCTCACCGGAGCCCAGCTCGACAAGGTGGATCCGATGGTACTGCGACCGCTCGCCATACACGTCGTGGTCATCGCGCTCCTCTTCGCGCCGCTTGTCGTCCTCGTTTGGTTCATCGGGTGCGCAGAACGCGATCCGGTGGCAGTCCGGGGACCAGCAGAAGGCCCCGATCGACCGTTCGCGAACGACCAGAGGGGCTGCTTCCCCGCCGTCGGCGCGAATCACATACAGGCCGTGGGTGCCCCGCACCTTGCGGTCGGACCGGAACCCCAACAGCGAACCGTCTGGCGACCATCGGGGATCAGTGTCATTGCCGCCACGCGTCCACCGCCGAGCAGACTCCGAGGGGTCGACTCCGGCCACCCAGACCGCGCTCTCGCCGTGCTCCTCGGTCTGGCCGTACGGGGATGCGGACCAGGCAACGCGCCGGCCATCAGGCGATAGGTGCACACCTTCGGGGTGCCACGTCGAGGTGATCAACTCCGCGGTCAGCTCACTCTTCATCAGCGCATGCTAATGGTCACGACCGTAGGTTGTTCGGACGGATGCCGGAACACAGGTGGATGCATCGCCGGGGCCGAAGAT
>JBOHDU010000492.1:0-1758 GCA_050700615.1 Nocardioidaceae bacterium | reverse complement strand
GCGGAGGCCGGCCGGGACTCGCTCATGTTCTTGACCAAAGAGGCCGTTCGCCTGGCCACCGAAGGCGTCGCTCTCGGGGTGGCCTGCGAAGGCTGCCCGGCCATCGCGGACCTGATGAAGCGCTTCGAGGCCGCTGCCGGCGAGCTGCTGGTCTGCCCGATCTGCTTCAACAGCAGGGGCTCGACGAGACCACCCTTCTGCCCAACGCCCAGCTGGGCGGAACCGTCCAGTTGTGGGAGTGGATCGGCGACGGCGCCACCACCTTCAGCTACTGATCGGCCCTGCGCAAACGGACAGAGGGGAGAGACGATGCCTATTGACCTCGGTGAGCGTTTCGCCCGAACCGTGGCGGCGCAGGATGTTGACGCCCTCAAGGCGCTGCTGGCGCCCAAGGTGAGCTTCCGCGCCCTGACGCCCGGAGAGTACTGGGAGAGCGGCGATGTCGACGTGGTCGTCAGCAAGGTGATCCTGGGCACCTGGTTCTCACCGGAACGCTCGATTACCCAGATCCTGTGGGTCGACTGCGCCACGGTCGGCCCTCTCGACCGCGTCGGCTACCGGTTCCAGGCGAAGCTTCCCGACGGCGACTTCGTCATCGAGCAGCAGGCGTACTTCAGGGCCGAGAACGACAGGATCTCCTGGCTGCGGATCCTGTGCTCGGGGTTTGTCCGTGACGAATAGAGCTGTCGATCCGGTCCCCGCGCTCGATCAACGAAGCGCCCGCGTCGAGGCGGCGCTTAAGGCGTGGGGCGCCTCGGACCGGGACGACCCCTTCCCGCTCTTCGCCGAAGTCCGCAAGCTCGGCCCCGTGCATCACGTCACCCTGGCCGATGGCCATGATGCCTGGCTTGTGGTGGGTCATGACGAGGCCCGGCTGGCGCTCAACGACCCTCGGTTCTCCAAGGACATGCACGCCGCGCTTGCCTCGGGCGATGGGGTGGTAGCCGAGGGCCTTCCGGGGCCCGAGTTCGCCCGACACATGCTTGCCGTGGACCCGCCCGACCACAACCGGTTGCGTCGTCTAGTGTCGTCTGCCTTCTCGACGCGCAAAGTCGAGAGTTTGCGGGCGCCGATACAGGCGATCGTGGACGACCTCCTTGACGCCTTGGCCGACCGGGACTCCGAGGCCCCCACCGATCTGGTGGCCCGCTTCGCCTTCCCGCTCCCGTTCACGGTGATCTGTGAGCTACTCGGTGTGCGCGCAGACGAGCGCACCTCGCTTGGTCAGGGCTTGGTGGCCATGCTGGTTCACACGCCGACGCCAGCCGACTACGCGCGAGCCAAAGAGGCGTCCGACGCCGTCGTGGCCCAGCTGCGCCAACTGGTCGAAGCCAAGCACGACGAACCCGGCGACGACCTCGTGAGCGACCTGATCGCGGCTCGAGACGGGGACGAACGACTGGACAACCAGGAGCTGCTCTCGACGATCTTCCAGCTCATCGTGGCCGGTCACGACACCACCACGACGTTCATCGGCAACGCCGTCGTCGCCCTCCTCGGCCACCCGAATCAGCTCGAGCTGCTCCGCGGCGATCCGGACAAGATCCCGGCCGCCGTCGAGGAACTGCTCCGATACGACGCCCCCGTGCCCCATTCGACGTTCCGCTACGCCGTGGAGCCCGTCGAGATCGGCGGTCACTCGATCCCCGCAGGCGCGCAGGTCGTCATCTGTCTCGCCGCCGCCAACCACGACCGCTGTCGCTTCGCCACACCCGGGGAACTCGACATCGAGCGGGCACAAGGCCGCCACCTGGCATT
>JBOHDU010000491.1:0-1899 GCA_050700615.1 Nocardioidaceae bacterium | reverse complement strand
GCCCGATGGGGCTTCATCATCGCCGGCCTAGCGACCCTCCTGGGAGGGTCAACGCGGTCTATTTCCCTTGTCGGTTACGTACCCAGAGTGTTACAGTCATGGGACATTATGGAAGCCGTGCTGCGCGCGCTGGCAGACCAGAGCCGGCGCACCGTCATCGAGACCTTGGCGAAGGGGCCTGCCACCGGGTGTGACCTGGCGGGGCTACTGCCGATTTCGCGCCCGGGTGTGTCGCGACACCTGCGGGTCCTGCGCGAGGCCGGACTTGTCGATGTACGCCAGGACGCGCAGCGGCGGGTTTACACACTGAGACCTGAGCCACTCGGCGAGGTCGATGCCTGGCTCGCTCAGTACCGCGTCCAGTGGGAGCAACGGCTCGACGCCCTGCACACCGAGATCGCCAGGGGCAAACGACAGCGAAGGAGCACCTCATGAGCAACCGCACCGGCACACACATCCTCGGGCGCCTCTGGGAAGCCGACGGCACCGGGGTCGTCCGCATCGAAGACCGCTACGGCACCAGCATCGAGGACCTCTGGTCCGCCATCACGGATCCGAAGCGCATCGGCCGTTGGTACGGAGCCGTTGAAGGCGACCTGCGGCCCGGCGGCACGTACCGGGTGCGCATCGAGCCCGCCGACCTCGACGGCACGGGCCGCATCGAGGAATGCGATCCGCCGCGACGGCTTGTGGTCAGCAGCCGAGAGACGGAGCAGTCGGCGCGGAAGGGCGGTGACGAACCCTTCGACCAGACCATCGAAGCTACGCTCGCCCCTGACGGTGACCAGACCATCCTGGTCATCGAGGTGCGTGGCCTCCCGCTGCAGAAGCTTGCGGCGTACGGCGCCGGCTGGCAGATGCACGCCGAAGCTCTCGCTAGCTACCTCGCGGGTCAGGAGCCCGGCGAAGACGGCGCGCGCTGGGCCGAGCTCATGCCGCTCTACGCGGCGATGATGCCCCGCCCAGCCGAGGAGTAAACGACGCCGAGGGTGCCCGAGCGGCCAGTGGGGCGCCGTAAACCCTTCCGGCATTCGGGGCGTCAGTGTGATGTACGGCATCGTCCGGGGCATGTGGCACCTCGGCCGAGGAGGGCAGCTTCCCCAGCGCTTGCCGGTCAAGAAGGCCCGGCGGTGGCGAAGGAGGCAGAGGAAGTGGATAGCGATGTTGTGCCGCTGGCACCGTGTCGACTCCTCCAGGCCTCTGATTGGGAGTGGCGGCGTCGAGGGCCGACCGAGCACGTAGAACGCCCGCTCACCCTCTGCCCCGTGGCTTACCGCATCACCCGAAATCCCATATGCGTCGCGGCCGGGGTCACCTGCACGTTGGTCCGCTCGAGACCGATCGCCGAGTCGAGCGTGCTGAACAGGCGCGTGCCGCCACCGAGCAGGACCGGGATTACGTGCACGCGGATCTCGTCGACCAGGCCGAGCGGGATTGCCTGCTGCATGACGGTCGCGCCATGCAGGCCGACGACCTTGCCGCCCGCCACGGTCTTGGCCTGCTCGATCGCGCTGACCACGCCGTCGGTGACGAATGTGTACAGGGGTGGGTGCGTCGTGGCCGGCTTGTGGTGGGTGACCACGAAGCACGGGGTGTCACCGACCGGGCCGCCGTCGCCCCAACCGCCGTCGCCCTCATTCTTCTCGAATGACTTGCGACCCGTCACGATCGCGCCGACGCCGTCGAGTAACTCCTGCAGGATGGCCCGATCGTCGTCGGTCGCCGCGCTGAACATCCAATCGTGCAGCATCCCGGCACCGTCGCCGAATGGGTTTTCGCGGCTGTCATTCGGGCCGGTAACGTACCCGTCGAGCGAGACGGACATGTCGCAGATCACCAGTGCCATGAGCACTTCCTCCGTCATTGACTAGGCTAGCTTAATTGATAATGCTACTTTAC
>JBOHDU010000490.1:0-4086 GCA_050700615.1 Nocardioidaceae bacterium | reverse complement strand
CTCGAGGACCTTCTTGGCCCGGGGGGTGAACGGCGGCGACCCGGCCGGCGTGCTGCTGGCAGGGCCGATCGTCTCCTCGACCTTCTCGCGCACGGCCTCGAGGGAGATGCCCAGGGACTCGAGCGCCTTGGCGGCCACTCCCTCACCCTCGTGGATCAGGCCCAGGAGAATGTGCTCCGTCCCGATGTAGTTGTGGCTGAGCATCCTGGCCTCCTCCTGGGCCAGGACAACGACGCGCCGGGCGCGATCGGTGAACCTCTCAAACATGCGCTCAGAACTCCTTGGGTATGTGCGACGCTCCCATGGTAGTCGGGGCGACGAACTTCCTGCCCCTTCCGGGTCAGGCTGTTTGGGGCACAACCGAGGTCGAGACGCCGATGTTCCGACAGCACGGTCACCGGGGTTACGCTGCGCGCGAACGGCCGGGCCGGTGTGCGCACGCGCAGAAGTGGCCGGGGATGCCGGCAAAGGTTGCTGCGGACGAGTCAGTGCGCAGCGCTGTAAGCGGCTCTGATCTCGGCCGAGATGCGGCCTCGATCTGACACCTCGTAGCCACTCGCTCGCGCCCAGTCACGCACCCGAGCGCTGTCGGCACCGCCGCGGCCTCGACGCCGACCCGAAGCACGCCCGGAGACGCGCCTGGCCGAACCGAGGTACTTCGCAAGCGCATCGCGCAGCTTGCCCGCATTCTTCGCGGAGAGATCGATTTCATAGCTGGTGCCGTCGAGGCCGAACATGACCGTCTCGTCAGCGGTCGTGCCGTCCAGGTCATCCACGAGCACAATGTTCACACGTTGAGCCACGAGCCCATTCCTTCCGGGAAATCTCGCCAACGAGTGCACGTTAACAGGGGTCACACGTCGACGCATCTTTGCCGGTGCCAACCTAGGCCGTGAGTGCAGAGCACGTCTACACGAACGACTGAGTTCTTGGGGTTTCCATGGGAGCCCTATTCGGGACGTAGCAGGGGGAAGAGGATCGATTCTCGAATTCCAACCCCGGTCAACAACATCACCAACCTGTCGATACCCATGCCCATCCCTCCGGCCGGCGGCATTCCGAACTCGAGGGCGCGCAGGAAGTCCTCGTCGAGATCCATGGCCTCTGGGTCTCCGGCAGCGGCCAGCAGAGATTGAGCCGTCAATCTCTCTCGTTGGACAACGGGGTCGTTGAGCTCGGAGTACGCCGGTGCCAGCTCGACCCCATTGATGATCAGATCGAACGCCTCGACCAGGCCAGGCTGACTGCGGTGCGGCTGGGCGAGCGGTTTCGACTCCTCGGGGTAGTCGCACACATAGGTGGGCTCGAGGAGGGTGTGCTCGACCAGTTTCTCAAAGAGCTCCACGACGATGTCGCCCACACCCCAGGCTGGGTTCAATTCGAGGCCGTGCTTTGCTGCGTAGCCGCGAAGAGTTTCGGCGGGAGTAGCCAGCGTGACGTCTTCTCCGAGCGCCGACGAAACGAGCCCGAGCAATGTCTCACGCCGCCATGGTCGCTCGAGATCGATCTCGCTGCCGTCACGCGCCTGTACGACGGTGCAGCCGACCACTCGGCCGGCATTCACCACCAGATCCCTGAGCAACCCGGCCATCGTGTTGTAGTCGCCGTAGGCTTCGTAGGCCTCGAGCATCGAAAACTCCGCCGCATGCGTCGAATCGATCCCCTCGTTGCGAAAAGTTCGGCCGATCTCGTAAACCCTCTCGACGCCGCCGACCATCGCCCTTTTCAGGTCGAGCTCGAGCGCAATGCGCAGCAGCATGTCTTGGTCGAAGGCGTTGAGATGCGTGGAGAACGGTCGCGCGGCAGCGCCACCGTTGGTCAGCTGAAGAACCGGGGTCTCGACTTCGAGAAACCCCCGCTCGTCCAGGGTGCTGCGCAGCGACTTGAGCACCGCCGCCTTGGCCCGCACGATCGCCCGCGCCTCCGGACGCACGATCATGTCCACATATCGCAGGCGCACCCGGGCCTCGTCCGAGAGCGGCTTGTGCTCGTTGGGAAGCGGGCGGAGTGCCTTGGCAGCCATCTGCCAGAACGTCGCCTGGATCGACAGCTCTCCCCGGCGGCTTGTCACGACCTCACCACGCACCGCGATCAGGTCACCGATGTCGACCAGGGCCTTGAACTGGCGAAGCCCCTGCTCACCCACGTCGGCAAGAGACAGCATCGCCTGCAGCTCTGACCCGTCACCCTCGCGCAGCCTGACGAAGCACAGCTTTCCGGTGTTGCGCAAGAAGATGACCCGTCCCGTGACCGCGACGATATCGCCGGTGTGATGGTCGGTGCCCAGTCTCGTGGCGTCGTATGCCGCCTTGATCTGACGCAGCGAGTGGGTGCGCTCGACGTGGAGTGGGTAGGGCGGGATACCGCTTGCCGCCAACCGCTCGCGCTTGTCCCGCCGAACGCGCATCTGCTCCGGAACGTCGTCCTCCGCAGGCGGGGCCGCCGATGGTCGGGGACGCTCGGACATGGCTCACAGAGTACGGCACACGCCACCAACCGGGCCTCCTGACAGGCGGGCGGGAGCGCGTGGTCAGGCAGGAACCGAACCCGGGTTTCGGTCGTAGATCAGCCGCAGCCCGTGAAGCGTGAGATGTGGCTCATGCCGCGTGATGGTCGCACAGTCGTCGAGTACTGCTGGTGCCAGCACCCCGGTTGCCACGACCGGCAGGTTGTCGGGTCGGCCAAGCTCGGTCGCGATCCTGCTCACCAGGCCGTCGACGAGGCCGGCGAATCCGTAGATCGCGCCGGACTGAAGCGCTTCGATCGTGTTCTTGGCAATGACCGAACGCGGCCGCACCAGCTCGACCTGACGCAGCTGAGCCCCGCGGGCACCCAACGCAGCCAGGGAGATCTCGATCCCGGGGGCGATCGCACCGCCGACGTACTGGCCAGCCTGGTTCACTACGTCGAACGTCGTGGCCGTGCCGAAGTCGACGACGACGCTGGGGTGGCCGACCAACTGCACGGCGGCGACGGCGTTGCCGATGCGATCGGTGCCGACCTCACGAGGGTTGTCCATGAGCACCGACAGCCCGGTGCGCACTCCCGGCCCGACGACCAGGCTGTGCGCGGACCGGAAGTACTCGCTCACCATCAGGCGGAGAGCCCGCAGCACCAGCGGGACAGCGGACGCCACACAAACGCCGGTCACCTGCACCGGCGCGTCGCGCCGTTCGAGGAGCGAACCAAACACGAGGCCCCAGTCGTCGGCGGTCCGGCGAGGGTCGGTGGCGACTCGCCAGTGACTCTCGAGCCGGTCCCCGGCGAACAGCCCGACAGAGGTCTGAGAGTTGTCGACGCTGATGCACAGCAAGCTCATGGCTGGGCACCCAGCAAGACCGCGGTGTTGTCGATGAGGCGGGTGCTGCCTACGGTGGCGGCAACCAACAGCCGGGCCGCACCGGAGTCAGGCGCGTCACCGAGGCCAGTGCCGGTCAGGGCCAGATAGTCGACGTCCACTCCCGGCGCCGTGTCGAGGATTGCGTTGGCTGCTGAGAGCACGCCCTCGGCGCCAGCCGCACCGGCCAGCCGCCCCTCGCGAAGTGCGCGGCTCAACGCCAGCGCATTGACCCGCTCGGCCGCTGACAGGTACCGATTGCGTGAGCTCAGTGCCAGGCCATCGGGGTCGCGCGCGATCCCACATGCGATGACATCGACGGGCATACACAGGTCACTCACCATCTGGTCGACGAGCACCAGCTGCTGGTAGTCCTTCTCGCCGAAGCAGGCCAGATCGGGTTGCACGAGACCGAAGAGCTTGGCAACCACGGTCAGCACGCCGCGAAAGTGTCCCGGCCGAGCCGCGCCCTCGAGGACGTTCGCCAGCGGCCCCGGCTCCACCAGCACCTGCGGCTCCCCTCCCGGGTAGACCACGTCGACAGCCGGCGCGAACACGACGTCGACGCCGGCGGCTGCGCACATCTCCAGGTCGAGCTCACGGCTGCGCGGATAGCGCGCCAGGTCCTCTCCAGGCCGAAACTGCAGCGGGTTGATGAAGATTGAGGCGACCACGACGTCTGACTTGGCCCGGGCGGCCTCCAACAGCGAAAGGTGGCCCGCGTGCAGGGCCCCCATCGTCGGCACCAG
>JBOHDU010000489.1:0-9432 GCA_050700615.1 Nocardioidaceae bacterium | reverse complement strand
GTCCTGGGCGGCCGGAGTGCAGGGGCACGCGTGGCCTGCCGGCTGGCCCAGTCGCTGGGCGCCGTCGGTTGCGTCGGGCTGGCCTTCCCTCTGCACCCGCCCGGACGCGCGGGGGCGACGCGGTTGCCCGAACTCTTGGCGGTGCGGGTTCCGTTGCTCGTCGTCCAGGGCGAGAGGGACAGCTTCGGGGAGCCGGCGGAGTTCCCCGAAGCCATCGAGCTGGTTCCGATTCCTGACGCGGACCACGGGTTCAAGACCCCCAAGCGTGCCGAGCTCACGCAGCAGCAGACCTTCGACCTGATTGTCGAGGCGGTTGTCGAGTGGATCACCGTGCGGGTCGGCTGACCGCGCGGAATGATCGGTCCTCGATCCGCGTTTGGCCCAGCGAAGAACGCGCTGCATCCGCGGTCGAGGAGGGTCCCTGCGCATGACGACGATGGTTGCCGAGACGTCTCGGGGCGGCCCTTGGCCGCCGGCGGGGCTGGACGGGCAGAGCCGGCCGGTAGGCTTGCCCCTGATGACTGAAGCCCAGGACACTGAGACTGTCGAGGAACGGACCGCACGGTTCGAGCGCGACGCCATGGTCTACATCGACCAGTTGTACTCGGCCGCCATGCGGATGACGCGGAACCCCCATGATGCCGAGGACCTCGTTCAAGAGACCTACGCCAAGGCCTTCGCTGCGTTCCACCAGTTCAAAGAAGGCACCAACCTCAAGGCCTGGCTCTACCGCATCCTGACGAACGCCTTCATCAACAACTATCGCAAGAAGCAACGGCAGCCGATCCAGGACTCCCACGAGGTGATCGAGGACTGGCAGCTGGCGCGCGCGGCCAACCACATGTCCACGGGCCTGAAGTCGGCCGAGGTCGAAGCCTTGGAGCACCTGCCCGACAGCGATGTGAAACGGGCGCTCCAGCAGCTTCCCGAGGACTTCCGGCTCGCGGTCTACCTCGCTGACGTCGAGGGTTTCGCCTACAAGGAGATCGCCGAGATCATGGGCACTCCCATCGGAACCGTGATGTCGCGGCTGCACCGTGGGCGTGGGCAGCTGCGCAACCTGCTGGCCGACTACGCGCGCGAGCGTGGCCTGATCCGCGGTCAGGCGCCGGTGGAAGCGGAGGCTCGGCCATGAGCGACCGAGCCCGCCAGTACGACTCCGACTGCTCCGAGGTGCTCGACCGGGTCTACTTCTTCATCGACAACGAGCTCGACGAAGCAACCAGCCATGAGATTCAGGCTCACCTCGAAGAGTGCGGTCCATGTCTGCGCGAAGTCGACCTCGAGCGCCTGGTCAAAGCTCTGATCGCCCGGTCCTGCAGCGAGAAGGCTCCGGCCGAGCTTCGCCAGCGGGTGATGTTCTCGATTCGCCAGGTGCAGATCGAGCTTCGCCAGGCCGGGTCGACGTCGACTGACCGGCCAGCCTCCACACGCTGAGCAGACATGCTGTAGGCCCCGTCGCTCGGACGGGGCCTACAGCATGTCTGCTCAGGTGTTGGGGCGCTTGCCGTGGTTGGCCGCCTTCTTCCGGCGGGCGCGGCGCTTGCGTCCGGTCTTGCTCATGCAGTCCTCCTCTGGGCGTGCCCGCTCGTGCGGCGTAGCGCCATTCTCGCAGACATTCGGCAAACCCAGCACATCGTGAGGGCCGCTCGCCCGTCGAGCCGGAGAGGCGACCACGTGGGGTGAGCCCGGTAGGAGAGCGGCCCAGCAGGAGAGCGGTCACTGGGGTGCGCCCAGTCGAGTCCCGGGCCGCGTGGGGGTGGCCACGGCTCAGGTCGGCTCCGGTCGGTCAGCGGTGGATCGCCATGATGAACGACCGCGCGAACTTGGTCGTGCACTCGGACCGGTTCCACGTGATGTACGACGGCGTGCGGTCGTGACCGGTGCCGACCCTGATCTTGTTCGCATTGTGCGCAAGACAGTCGACCGGAGAGAAGTCCCCAGGATCGGGGATCTGCAATACGGCTTTGGCCACGGCTCCTGGCCGCAGGGTCACAGTCCGGGGGTGGCGGGTCGCTTCAGGCTTGGCGGGCCATCCGATCATGCGCTTGTGGATGTTGACGTAGGCAACGGTCGGGTAACCATCCAGCGTGCACGTCACGTGTGACGTGTTCCTGAGTCGCAAGGTCTGGTAGGTCGATCCGGCCGCACCTTGCGCGCCTCCCAGCCTCGCCCCGATGGAGGTGCAGGGAGCTACGGCGGCCTGCGCGCGTGCAGTCGGTGCTGCATTGGCGGCGAGGACGGTCGACCCGACGAGGCCCCCGACGGCCATGGTCAAGGTGACGATCCCGGCCGTTGTCCTTAGGTTCATGGCAAACGTCCTTCCTCGATGGGGATGTAACGTCCCAAGGACGCAGGACGGAAGCGTCGGGTTGCCCGGCGCGGGGGGGCCGACGATCGTTCCGGGCTCATGCTCTGCCAGAGCTCAGACTGTCGTCCGGAAGCCCCACAGCTCGACCCCGTCGACCGGGCTCCAGTCGAGACGGGGGTCTCTCCGGAAGCCCAAACTGGCGTACAGCGCATGTGCGTTGGTCATCGTCGGTTGGCTGCACAGCACGAGCCCGCCGATGCCGAGCTGCCGGGTGCGATCCAAGCAATGCCGAACGAGCAGCCGAGCGGCGCCGAGCCGGCGCGCCGTCGGATCGACCGCGAGCATCCGGAACTCTGCCTCCCCGTCGGTTGCGAGATCACGGTAGACGGATCCGGGCGGGCAGTACGTCACCGTGCCCAGCAGTCGCTCGTCGTGGGCCGCCACCCACAGCTCCGCGTGCTCGGCCCGAGATTCGGCGTCGCGCAACCGAGCGGCGTAGTCGGACCCCTCGGCGAGCAAGCCGTCGCCGATGTAGGCCCTCGCGGTCAGCTCTCCGATGTCGGCAAACTCCGCTGGCTCGGCCAACCGGATCGTGATCGGAAGGGCCGTCCGCTCAGACACCGGTTGTGCTCCGCGGGTAGGCAACCTTCGGATCAGTCAACACGTTGACCAGATAGGGCACTCCCGCGGCGAACGCTCGGTCGAGTGCCGCACCGATCTCGCTTGGGCTGGTGATGGTCTCGCCGTCGCCCCCGAGCGCCTGCACCACCTTGTCGTAGGCAGTGTCGGGGGCGAGGTCGGCAGCGACGTCGTAGCCGTAAAGGAACTGCATCGGATGTTTCTCCAGACCCCAGCATGAGTTGTTGCCGACCACGATCACCACCGGCAGGTGATGACGCACCAGGGTGTCGACGTCGGTGAGAGACAGGCCGGCAGCACCATCGCCGAGCAGCAGCACTACCTGGGACGACGGGCGAGCGATGCGTGCCGCCATGGCCGCTCCCAGCCCGGCACCGAGGCACCCGTAGGGCCCCGGATCGAGCCAGCAGCCGGGTTGGCGAGACTCGACGTACTTGCCGGCGAACGACACGAAGTCACCACCGTCGCCGATGACCACCGCGTCGTCAGCCAGGCGCGGGAGCAGCTCGCCGTAGATCCGCGCCGGGTGGATCGGATCGTGCTCGGCGCCCAGCACCGCCGCGTCGTCGGCCTCTGCTGCTGCGACGGCGCCCTGCAGCGTCTCGAGCCAGCCGGACCAGTCCGGCCGATGCGGTAGCTTGTCGAGCGCCTCGGTCAGCCCATCGAGGACGAGCGTGAGGTTTCCGTGCACGGCGGCGCCCAGCACGACGTGGGCCGCCAGTTGGGCTGCCGAGTCGGCGACATGCACCACCGTCGCCGCCGGCGCACCGTCCTTGCCGCCGAACGCGCCGTAGGCGAGGCGGAAGTCGAGTGGCGTGCCGACGACGATGGCGAGGTCGCACCGGCCGAAGGCGAGCGACCTGGCACGAGTGACCAGCTGGCGGTGGCCGCTGCGGACGACGCCTCGTCCCATGCCGTTGGTGACGGCAGGCAGGCCGCAGTCCTCAACGAAGCGCAGGGCGGCTTCCTCTGCACTGTCAGCCCACACGTCAGTACCGAGCACGACGACCGGCCGGGCTGCTTCACCGAGCAGCCGAGCAACCACCGCGAGTGCGTCCGGGTCGGGCTCGACCCGGCTCGGCGCAACAGCTGGGGGTATCGACAACTCCGCTCGCGAGTACAGCTGATCCATCGGCACGTCGAGGAATGCAGGCCCCCGGTGCGGCGACTCGGCCGCCACGAACGCGTCCTGCACCCGGGCCGGGATGTCGCGGACCTGGTGCACCGTATCGGCGAGCTTGGTGAGACCGGCCAGGATCGGCGGCTGGTCCAGCTCCTGCAGGCTGCCCATGCCCCATCGGTGCGTCGGCGCGCGGCCACCGAGCACCACCAGCGGAGAGCCGGCGAAACTCGCCTGCGCCAACGCACTCACACCGTTGGTGACTCCCGGGCCGGCGGTGAGCACCGCCAGGCCGGGCGTGCGGGTCAGCTTCCCCGTCGCCTCTGCGGCGAAGACGGCACTCTGCTCATGGCGTACGTCGACCAGCCGCACGGCTGGGTCGGCCTTGACGGCTGCGTCGTACAGCGGGAACACATGGGCACCGGAGAGCGTGAACATCGTCTCGACCCCGTGTGCCTGCGCGACCGCCACAGCGAAGTCGCCACCGTGCCCCTCGCGCTTGGTCGCGGCCGGGTTGGTCTGCTCGGTCATGCCGCTACGTTAGCGACGGCGGGTTTCGCGACCCACGGCGCGTATGCGGATCTCCGATGACCGGCTCGGTCGGCCGCCTGGACCTCCGGGCCCGGGCCGGCGGGAGCGATTACTCAGCGGTCGCCGTCGGCGTACAACCACGGCGTATGACGCGGGATCACGCTCAGCAGGCTAAGGAGCAGGTCGGCTCGACATTGCGGTGCCTCCTTGAACCCGCTCAGCCCGTGCGGGGAGACGCCGATCGACAGGTGAACGTACAGCGCTCGAAGGAATCGTGAGCAGTTGCGGGCGGCCGCGGTCGGGCCTGGCTGTTCGCCGGCACCCCCGATCCGGCCCAGGCACTCGGCCATCGACTCGACCCACGAGTCCAGGGTCGGGGTCTCGACGAGATTGCGCTGCAGCGCTGCCAGGGTCGCCAACGCGAGCCGGTCGTCTTCGCCGTCAACGAGGACTGTTGATGTCGACGAGGTCACCCGTTCGGCGATCACGTCGAGCAGGACGCCCAGCTGGCTCGCGTCCAGATGGCGAGACTGTGCCAACGCACCCACCAGATCGGCTCCATGGGCCACCGTGTGTGCCCAGCCCTTCCCAGGCACGTACCCGCGAAGGTCCTCCTCGCGGGTGAACCACCCGATCGCCTTCTCCGCCCAGCTCATCACCGTGTCGATGGGCAGCAGATGCGCCGCGTTGTCCCGCTCGAGACAAGCGGCGAGGGTCAGTGCCGAGAAGCTGCGCCGGAAGACCGTGTCGGTCCCGCCTTCACCGAGCCCCACGCGAAGCCCGGTGCAGATCGAGTCGCCGAAGCTGACCAGCAGATCGTCGTAGACACCGTGGTGCAGCCACGTGGCGAGCACCGGGAACGCGATCTCGTCTCGCTCGATCGGGCTGACCGACCCGAGCATCGTCACCAGTTCCACGGTGAGGTCCGGCAGCGGCCGGTCGGAGGGCACGGCCATCTCCGACTCGAGCACGCGTTGCCAAAAACCCCCAGCCATCCTGCTAGTTTTCCATACGCCGACGAGGTCCGGAGGCAAGCGGGGCACACGCCTCCGGCCAACTAGAGTCGGCGCTGTGCCCTCACTTGACGACATCGTCCGCGCTCACAGCGGGCTCGGCGACGACGACGTCCGCTGGCTGCACCTGTTGACCTCGGACTGGCAGATCATCGCCGATCTCTCCTTCGCCGATCTGGTGCTCTGGCTGCCCGACCGGGCCGGAGACGGGTACTGGGGTGGGGCCCAGATGCGGCCAACCACGGGGCCGACGGCCTTCGACGACGACCTGGTCGGAGCTTTCGTCCCACGCGGTCGTCGGCCGATGCTGGATGCCGCCTTCGACGATCGGCGGATCGTCCGGGAGGGAGATCCGGAGTGGCGTGACGACGTCCCCGTACGCGTCGAGTCCATCCCGGTGCTTCGCGAAGACAGACTGCTGGCGGTGATCGCCCGTAACACGAACTTGCTCGGCGTGCGGACACCGAGCCGGCTGGAGCTGTCCTACCTCCAGACCGCCAGTGACCTCACCCGGATGATCAGCGAGGGTAGCTTCCCGTACGCACATGGACGGAGCGGCTGGTCGTCGTCACCTCGGGTCGGTGACGGCTTCGTCCGTGTCAACGCCGAAGGCGAGGTGACCTACGCCAGCCCCAACGCCCAGTCGGTCTACCGGCGACTCGGGCTGCAAAGGGACCTGATCGGCCAGCACTTCGCCAGCGCCACCGACGCCCTCGTACCGGCCAGTGGGCGACCGGTCGACGAGGCGCTCCCCATGACCCTGGCCGGCCGTGTTCCCCGGGAGGTGGAGTTCGGGAACCCCGCTGCGACGGTGGTGGCGCGGGTGATTCCGCTAAGCCCCGGCCAGGAGTGGGTGGGAGCGATGGTGCTCCTTCGCGACGTGACCGAGCTGCGGAGCCGGGAGCGTCAGCTGATCACCAAAGAAGCGACGATCCGCGAGATCCACCATCGGGTGAAGAACAACCTGCAGACGGTTGCGGCGCTGCTGAGGCTGCAAGCCCGACGGCTCGAGTCTCCCCAGGCGAAGTTCGCTCTCGACGAGGCGGTTCGTCGGGTCGGGACCATCGCGATCGTGCACGAGACACTCAGCCAGACGTTCGACGAGCTTGTCGACTTCGACACGGTTGCAGACAGGCTCTCACAAATGATCTCTGAGGTCGCCGGCGAGGGTTGCTCGGTCACGACCTCGCGCACCGGTTCGTTCGGCCAGATCTCCGCCGAGGTCGCGACCCCGCTGGCCATGGTTCTCACCGAGATCATGCAAAATGCGGTCGAGCACGCCTTTCCCCGAGGGGACGGACGACTCTCGTTGCAGGTGCTGCGCGCAACGGGGAGACTCCACGTGGCGGTCGACGACGACGGTCGTGGGCTGCCGCCCGGCTTCGACCCGGTTGCCTCGGGCAACCTGGGGCTGTCGATAGTGAGAACTCTCGTGGAGTCCGAGCTCGGCGGCTTGCTCTCGATGGGGTCCAGTCACGAGGGTGGGACCCGGGTAGGTCTCGACGTGCCACTGGGGGAGGAGCAGCCCTGACCAGCCCGAAGGGTGTCGGGAGTTCGAGCGAGGAGGGGGAGTCGGGAGCCGGGTCGGGAGTCGAGTGTTCAGGCGCGAACGCGGGCGCGTGCCCTGCGGCGCTTGAGAGCGCGCCGCTCATCCTCGGACATTCCTCCCCAGACCCCGTGATCTTGTCCTGCCTCCAGCGCCCACGCCAGACACTGCTCGCGTACTTCGCAGCGTCGGCAGACGGCCTTTGCCTCCTCGATCTGGAGGATGGCGGGACCAGTGTTCCCGATCGGGAAGAACAGCTCCGGGTCCTCGTCGAGGCACGCGGAGCGGTGACGCCAATCCATGGCGGTGCTGCTCCTATTCGCAGTTGGCGGGCGACGGCGAGGTCTTCGCCAGCCACCCGCGCCGGGTGGTTTGCTCGTGAAGTAATTCACGAGCCCTCCTCCGCGTCAGCCCACGCTGGCGAGGGGGAATGGTAAAACAACATGTCTTGCCTTCTTGCGACAACGATCGTCGCAAGAAGATCCGCGTGACACAACCCCTAGGTGGCTGTCAGTTTGCTGAGAAGCCTCGGAGCATGCCGCGCGCTGAACATCTGGTGCGATCACCATCGTACGACCTGGGCGCGGCCAGCGGGAGAGCCTCAAAATGGGACGTCCGTCACGTCCGATTAGGCTGCAGGGCGTGACGGAGCCCGAGCCACCCCCCGACGAGACCACAGCCCCCCGGGCCAGTGGTCCAGTCCTGGTCGCCGCAACCATCGTCGGGCTCGAGGCGGCCGTGCTGTTCGTGTATGCGGTGCTTGAGGCGACACACGTGGACCCTGGCCAGCCGACGATCGGGATCACTACGGCGATCTTCTTCTGCCTTTTCGCCCTGGGAATCGGCGCCGCGGCGTACGGCCTGGTCCGGCTGAGGAGCTGGAGCCGGAGCCCGATCGTTCTCGCCCAGGTCATCCAGGTTGGGATCGCCTGGGGCTTTCGCGGCCACAACACCACCTGGGTGGCGCTGCTGCTCGCTGTCCCGGCCGTGCTCGTGCTGGTGATCCTGTTCTCGCCGGGCACCACCGTGGCGTTGTACGGCAAACGAGGGCGCTACGGCGACTCCGGTCCGCGTGACGACTGATGGTGGTGACCACCAGTTCGGCCGGGTTCGATCGGTGCCGCCTTCGACTGCCACTCGGCTAGCACGTCCACGGGGTCGGCCGCCTCGTCGGCTGCTGGGGTGGGAGCCGCGAGCGTCGTACGGGAGAACCGCGGCGCAGGTGCCGCATGTTGTGCCCCGTCGACGTCGATGATCGTGTTGCGCGCACGGATCTGTGGGTTCCTCGCCACCTCGGTGAGCCCGAGCACCGGCGTCACACACGCGTCGGTGTCCGCGAAGATCCGACCCCACTCGTCTCGGGTCCTCGTCGCGAATGCGGACGCGATCCGCTCGCGCAGCTGCGGCCAGGACTCTCGGTCGGCCGGATCGGGGACATCGCCCCCGTCCAGACTCAACCCCCGAAGCAGCGCGGCGAAGAACTGGGGCTCCAGGGCGCCGACCGCGACGTACTCCCCGTCGGAGCAGGCGTACGTGTCGTAGCACGGCGCGCCGCCGTCGAGCAGGTTTGCCCCGCGGGTGTCGCGCCATGCACCGGAGCCGAAGGCCCCCCAGGTCATCTGCATGAGCAGACTCGCACCGTCGACCATGGCCGTGTCGATGACTTGTCCGCGGTGTGACCGCTCGCGCTCCCAGAGCGCCGACAGCACTCCGGTGAGCAGGAGCATGGAGCCGCCCCCGAAGTCGGCGACCAGGTTGAGCGGGACGACGGGTGGTGCGCCGGCTCGGCCGATCGCGTGGAGAGGTCCGCTGATGGAGAGGTAGTTGATGTCGTGCCCGGCGTGTTGGGCGAGCGGCCCCTCCTGCCCCCAGCCGGTCATCCGCGCGTAGATGAGGCGGGGGTTGCGATCCAGGCAGACGGCGGGGCCCAGCCCGAGCCGCTCGGCTACTCCTGGCCGGAAGCCCTCGATCAGGACGTCGGCCTCCACAACCATGGCAAGCAAGGTCTCAACGGCAGTGCCGGTCTTCAGATCGAGCAGTACGTGGCGCTGGCTGCGTCTCAACGGGCGCTCCACGTCGAGAGGTGCGCGATCGGGCCGGCGTACCTGGACCACGTCGGCGCCGAGGTCGGCCAGCACCATGGCGGCGTGCGGCACCGGGCCGATGGCCGGCAGCGTCAGCACGCGCAGGCCGGTCAACGGGCCAGGCATCGAGATCCAATCTGATCGCCCGAGCAGAACACAAGCAGTGGTGTCTCGCCGTGGAGCGACTG
>JBOHDU010000488.1:0-1901 GCA_050700615.1 Nocardioidaceae bacterium | reverse complement strand
CCACCGGAATGTGGGTGACCAAGTTGCAGACGGCATCGAACCCCTCCAGCGCGGGCGCCAGCTCGTCGACGTCGAACAGCGGCGCGGTCACGGGCGTGACCCCAAGCTCGCGAAGCTGCGCCGCCTTACTGTCGCAGCGTGCAAGACCCGCGACGTCGTGGCCGGCATTCACCATCGCGATGACCGCGTGGCGGCCCAGCACCCCTGTCGCTCCCGTGACAAAGACCTTCACTGCATCCCCTCGCCCTGGATAACGAGACGATAACAGACCACGTACCAGATCGTGAGACAACGCCGTGGTCCGGCCGCGGTTCGACACCGCGACCACGGTCGACCATGATTCCCGGTATGGCACACGATCGCGCCGGCCAGCCTGCCCTGCCAGAGGACCTCGTCGACGTCGACGCCCTGCTCCAGGCGTACGAGGAGATCCGACCCGACCCAACCGATCCGGCCCAACGAGTCGTGTTCGGCACCTCTGGGCACCGCGGGTCGAGCCTCGACGGAGCCTTCAACGACGCCCACATTGCCGCCATGACGCAAGCCATCTGCGAGTACCGATCGGCACAGGGTTACGGCGGCCCCCTGTTCCTCGGAAAAGACACCCACGCCCTGTCCGGGCCGGCCTGGGAGACGACGGTCGAGGTCCTGGTGGCGAACGGCGTCGACGTGCGTGTCGACGCCGCCGGGCGTTTCACGCCGACCCCGTCCGTTTCGCACGCAATCCTGCGCGCCAACATCGACCCCGCCACACCCCGGGCTGACGGCATCGTGGTCACGCCGTCCCACAACCCACCCCGCGACGGCGGCTTCAAGTACAACCCACCATCGGGCGGACCGGCCGACACCGACGTCACCTCGGCGATCGCCGCCCGGGCCAATGAGCTGCTCGAAGCCGGCCTTGGCGGCGTGCGGCGGGTCGCCCCAGCGCAGGCTCGCGGCCGGCTCACCCCGTACGACTTCCTGGCTCACTACGTCGATGACCTAGGTGCCGTGGTCGACCTCGCGGTAGTCAAGTCCGCCGGAATCCGGATCGGGGCGGACCCTCTCGGCGGCGCCAGCGTCGACTACTGGGCTGCGATCGGCGAGCACTACGGGCTCGATTTGATGGTGGTCAACCCGGTAGTCGACCCAACGTGGAGCTTCATGACGCTCGACACCGACGGCAAGATCCGGATGGACTGCTCCTCCCCGAATGCCATGGCTTCCCTGATAGCCGCCCGCGACAGGTACGACATCGCCACCGGCAACGACGCCGACAGCGATCGGCACGGGATCGTCACGCCCGACGCCGGTCTGATGAATCCCAACCACTTCCTGGCGGTGGCGATCCGCTACCTGTTCGGCTCGCGGCCGGGTTGGTCGGCTAGCGCGAGCGTCGGCAAGACACTGGTCAGCTCGTCGATGATCGACCTGGTCGCCGAGGAGATCGGCCGTGAGCTGCTCGAGGTCCCGGTCGGTTTCAAGTGGTTCGTGGCCGGCCTGCTCGACGGCTCGGTCGGCTTCGGCGGCGAGGAATCAGCAGGGGCCTCGTTCCTTCGCCGTGACGGATCGGTGTGGACCACAGACAAGGACGGCATCATCATGGCGCTGCTGGCCAGCGAGATCCTTGCTGTCACCGGCCAGACGCCCAGCCAGCTGTACGCCGAGCTGGCGCGGCGCCACGGCGACCCGGTCTACGCCCGGGTCGACGCGCCGGCCACCCGGGAGCAGAAGGCGAAGCTGGCCGAGCTGTCACCGTCGGACGTCTCGGCCGACTCGGTCGCCGGAGAGCCGATCACCGCCACACTGACGACCGCGCCAGGAAACGGCGCGCCCATCGGCGGACTCAAGGTGTGCACGGAGTCGGCGTGGTTCGCCGCCCGGCCATCAGGTACCGAGGATGTCTACAAGATTTACGC
>JBOHDU010000487.1:0-3958 GCA_050700615.1 Nocardioidaceae bacterium | reverse complement strand
GGGCGAGCGGGCGTCAGCCTACCCCAGCGAGCGGTGCGGCCGCCAAGTCGAGCCGGGTAGGCGGGGACTGTGAGTGGGCCAGCCTATATTCGTAGGTATGTTCGATCGACGAAAGTCCCGTGTCCTCCGAGGTGGCGGCGCCCGCAACACCTCCGCGATGGCCGCTCACGTGGCCGGGCAGCGGGGCCACTGCCCGGCTTACAGTAGGGCGATGGCCAGTTGGGACGACGTTCACCAGATTGCGATGACGCTGCCTGAAACGAGCGAGAGTCTGTCCGCCGAGGAGACTCCCGATAACTGGCGAGTCAGAGGCAAGCTCTACGCGTGGAATCGACCTCTGCGAAAGGGCGACCTCGAGGCCCTGGGTGATCGTGCGCCGCGCGGCCCGATCCTGGCGGCGCGGGTGCCGGACGTCGGCGTCAAGGAGGCGCTCGTCGCCGATGATCCGGCGGTGTACTTCACCACGCCACACTTCACCGGATACGCCGTGATTCTCGTACGACTCGATCGCATCAGCGTGGCCGATCTCCGAGATCTGTTAGTGGAGGCGTGGCTCGTGCAGGCGCCCAAGCGACTTGCCAAGGAGTATCTGAGCTCGACCGGCCAGGGCCAGCCCTCCTAGCGGCGCTTGCGCTTCTCCCGCGGCTTGACGGTCAGATGCACGGGCGTCCCGTCGAAGCCGAACTCCTCGCGCAATCGTCGCTCGATGAACCGCTTGTACGCCGGCTCGAGCGGGCCTGACGTGAACAACACGAAGGTCGGAGGTGCCACGCCAGCCTGGGTTCCGAACAGGATCCGCGGCTGGCGACCGCCCCGCACCGGGTGCGGATGGGCCGCGACCAGCCGGCCCAAGAAGGCGTTGAGCTCGCCGGTCGGGACCCGTGTCTCCCATCCCTCGATCGCACGGTCGAGCGCGGGAACCAGCCGATCCACATGCCACCCGGTCAATGCCGTGACGTTGACGCGCGGCGCCCACTGCACGCGGACCAGCTCCCGCTCGATCTCCCGCTCGAGGTAGAAGCGGCGCTCCTCGTCGACCCGGTCCCACTTGTTGAACGCAATCACCATCGCCCGCCCCGAGGTCTCGACGCTGGTGATGATGCGCTGGTCCTGCTCGCTGAGTGGCTGGCTGCCGTCGACGACGACGAGAGCCACCTCGGCCCGCTCCATCGCGCTCGCCGTGCGCAGGCTCGCGTAGAACTCCTGGCCGGACGCCTCACGCACCCGACGGCGGATGCCCGCGGTATCGATGAACTGCCAGGTCCGGCTACCCAACTGCACCAGCTCGTCAACAGGGTCCACCGTGGTTCCGGCCACCTCGTCGACGACGACCCGCTCGGCACCGGCCAACTTGTTGAGCAGACTGGACTTGCCGACGTTGGGCTTGCCGACGATGGCGATCCGACGGGGTCCGCGTGGCGCGTCAAAGGTCTCAGCCGGGGCTTCCGGGAGCGCCGCCAGGACCGCGTCGAGCAGATCACCGCTCCCCCGGCCGTGCAGTGCAGACACGGAGTATGGCTCGCCGAGCCCCAGGTTCCACAGGCTTGCCGCGTCTGCCTCCGCACGCTGGTCGTCGACCTTGTTCGCGGCGAGCACGACCGGCTTACCGGCCCGCCGCAGGATCTTGACCACCGTCTCCTCGGTATCGGTGATCCCGACCGTCGTGTCGACGACGAAGAGGACGGCGTCGGCAAGGGTGACAGCCACTTCGGCCTGCAGCGAGACCTGTTCGGCCATCCCCCGTGCATCGGGGTCCCAACCGCCGGTATCCACCACCGTGAAGCTGCGGCCGTTCCACACCGCGTCGTAGGCCACCCGGTCACGCGTGACCCCCGGCACGTCCTGCACGACGGCCGCACGACGGCCGATGATCCGGTTGACCAACGTCGACTTTCCGACGTTCGGCCGCCCCACCACGGCAAGCACCGGGAGCGGTCCGACGTGCTCGTCCAGCGACTCGGCCGAATCGCGCGAGTCAGGCGAGCCGTCCCCCTCGTCAGGCGTCACTGTGGTGTGGTCTCTCTGGTGGGTCAGCTGTCGGCGGGCAGCGCGGGGAACGCCTGCCCGGTCATCTCGCACGCTCGGGCGACATGCGTAGCCAGGGCGCGGTGCACCTCGGCTTGTACGTCGGCCACCTGCTTGCGGGTGCGCGGCCAGGGAACCTTGTCGAAGCTCAACGGTGCACCGAACACTGTATCGAGTCGACTGCCGCGAGGTGGCATCGAACTTGTGTCGGCCCCATCAGCGCGGGTGCCCAGGCACGCCACGGGCACGATGGGCGCCCCACTGACCAGGGCAAGGTACGCCGCACCACCCTTGGTCGTGGCCACGTCGCCGCGGCCACGGGCACCTTCTGGGTAGATGCCGAGCACCCCTCCTCTTTCGAGCACCTTGAGGCACTGCTTGACCGCGTGCAGGTCATAGTTGCGACGATCAACACGGATCTGCCCCGCATGCTTGAGCAGGTGTCCCAGGGTGCTGTCGAACATGTCTTCCTTCACCAGCGCGTGCAGCCGGCGCGGCAAGACGGAGAACAGAAGGGGTCCGTCGAGATACCCCGTGTGGTTGGAGGCGACGATCACCGGGCCCTGGAGCGGCACATGCTCGAGTCCGGAAACGTGGCACTCGAAGCGCCTTCGGGCCACCGTCACGACGAGTCTTGCCACCGGGCTGAACCAGGTCGGAGGCAAGGCGACGTCGCCCAGGTCGGGGAGCTCACTCACGGGTGGGCTACAACCAGTCGTTGCCGAGCAAGCTGAACGATGGTCTCGATCACCTCGGCGAGGGTGAGGTTGGTGGTGTCGAGCTGGATAGCGTCGGGCGCGACCGACATCGGTGATGCCTTCCGCGTGGAGTCGTACCGGTCACGCCTCAGCAGGTCGGTCTCGACGACAGCCACGTCTCGGATCTGGTCTGGCTTGAGCTCCGCAGTGCGTCGCCGCGCGCGTGCCGACGCGTCGGCCGTCAGGTACATCTTTAGATCGGCATCAGGTGCTACGACGGTGCCGATGTCTCGGCCCTCGACGACGATCCCACCGGTCCCGATCACGGCTCGTTGCAAACTGACAAGCAGCTCACGTACCCGGGGCACGGAGCTGACGGCGCTCACGCCCCGCGTCACCGGATCGGACCGGATCTGCGTCGACACGTCGATCCCTGCCAGCGCGATAGTCGGCGCGAGCGGGTCGGTCCCCGGCTCCAACACGACTGTCTCGGCCCGTAAGGCAACCCCCGCCGCGTCGTCAGCCGGAATCCGATCGCGCAGCATCTGCAACGTCATCGCCCGGTACATCGCCCCGGTGTCGAGGTAGCGAAGGCCTAGCCGTGCGGCGACACCGCGGCTCGCCGTCGACTTGCCGGAACCAGCCGTCCCGTCGATCGCGATCACGTGGGTGGATCTCGTCTGCCTGCCCTGATCGACCAATGCCCCGCCTTCTGCATCCGTGCTGCTCTGCCGTTGACACGGGAGGCGGGCCGCACGATCGGCCACCTCCACCACCGTGAGGTTACCTGCGCACCGAGCCCGAGTGCGCGCCGAACCCGCGTGTGTCCGATGGGGTTTACCGGTGAGCCACCCACCCTTGGGCGTGCAGGACCGCCAGCAGGGCTTCCGCTGCGCTCTCGGAGACGTCGAGCTCGACCAGACCGTAGGCCCGGGCCGGATCGTGGTCGATCCGCATATCCTCGATGTTGACCCCGGCCTGGTCGGCGACCGCGAACAGGTGAGCAAGCGCCCCAGGCCGGTCCGGAACAGCGACCGTGAGCGCCACCAGATCCATGCTCGGCCCGCCATGCTTACCCGGAATCGCCTCGGTGCCGGCAACCCCGGCTTTCAAGAGCCGCTCGACGGTGCTCTCGTCGCCAGACGCCAGCGCCGTGAGCATCGCGTCGAGGTCGCCGCGGACCTGAGCAAGCAACGTCGTGAGGGCCGCGGCATTCGCCGCCACGATCTGGCGCC
>JBOHDU010000486.1:0-5273 GCA_050700615.1 Nocardioidaceae bacterium | reverse complement strand
CGACCCAAGGATTATGAGTCCTCTGCTCTAACCGGCTGAGCTACCGCCCCGGCTGGCACGAGGTGCCGGGCCCGATCATGTCACACCAGCCGGGCCGGCCGTCGTACTCGCCCGGGTCATCCGACCGGTCTGGGTTGAGCCCGCGCACCAGGTCGAAAAGCTCACGGTTCCCGGTTTCGACGCCGGCCTCTGACGCCGCCGTTGACCGGCGCTGTCCACCGAGCTCGAGGTCCATCGCGGTTGCCCTTCGATCTGCCTGCTGGCTGGCGGTCAGGACGCGCCCAGTGTCTCGGCTCGCCTGCGCAGGTCGCGGTGGATGCCGGCGTATGCCTCTGCGGGCGGCAGCAGCCGTTTTGCCGCCTTGACCGCGACGCTGTAGTTGGCGTCGACGACATTGGCGATCGGTGCCTCGGTGAGCTGCGAAAGCAGTTGGTAGGCGTCCATCGTGTGCAGCCCGTGGAGCTCGCTCATCCAGCGGATCAGCTCGGCGTTGCCGATCCGCCAGGAGTCCTCCATCGGCCGGCTCGATCCGATCGCCATCCAGTGGGTGTCGTCCTCAAGTCGTGGCCACGCCGGCGCTCCTCCCTTGACCAGCTCGACGATCAGTGTCGTCGTCATGGCGCCCTCCACCGCCGTACCGCACGCCTCACCCTCGCCTTGCCGATAGTGTCCGTCGCCGATGGAGAAGAGTGCGCCTTCGACGTTGACACCGAGGTAGACGGTGGTGCCGGCGCGCATCTGTGGTGTGTCCATGTTGCCGCCGAAACGTTCGGGGACCAGTGAGGAACGCGCTTCGCCTCCGGCGGGGGCGACGCCGACCGTGCCTAGCATCGGTGCCAGCGGGAGGTCGATGTGGTGGTCGCTGTGTCGCGCGGCGAAGGTCACCACCTGGCGAGCCCGGTCGATGGCGTAGATCCAGGTGGTGTCGGGGAGCGCATCTTGCAGGGTGACTGTCCGGTCGGTGCTCGTCATGCTGCCGAAGAAGGGAATCGCGGCAGAGGCTCCCCAGTCTCGAGCCGGCTCCAGCGACACGAGGTGCAGCACCAGCGTGTCACCCGGCTCGGCGCCTTCGACGTAGAACGGCCCGGTCTGTGGGTTGACGAACCGCAGGTCGACCTTGTCTCTCGACACATCGTCGACGGTGCGCAGCACGCCACCGAACGCGTCGTCGGACCAGAGCAGTAGCGCAGTGCCCGGATCGACCTTCATGATGGGTGCGACGCCGCCGAACGTGTAGGCGTACTGATCAGGGGTGGGCCTGAACTCGATGACGTCCATGCTCAGCGATCCTAGTGGCGGGGCTCCGCTATCATCTGCCCTGGCGGGCCCGGTTCAGGGCCGCTACTCGGGCTCGGCAGCACCCGACCCGCGTTGCGGTAGGTGCCCTCGTAGGCTCACCCAGCGAGCGAACAACGGGTCGACGAAGCGCCACAACCCGGCCGGTGCCGGCCCGGTGTGGATCCGGGCGACGTGCTGGCCGTCGCGACCGAGCTCGCGCAGCGCCGACTGCAGGGTTGCGCGGGTCAGCCCGGAGCGCTCGGTCGCCCGGGACCCGGTCGGCCGGATGCCGTCGGCGAGCGCCGCCAGCACCGCCTTCTTGCCGGCGCTCAAGCTGTCCCAGTTGGCCTGATGCCCCTCGCGGGTCTGGGCCAGCGCAGCACCGACGATCGCGTCGGCCAGAGCCAGTCCCTCGGAGTGCGGCGCATCGGGAAGCATGGTGCTGCCGATCTCTCGCATACCGAGCTCGCGATGCAACAGATGGGCGAACAGCATGGTGCGCTGGGGATGCCCGTCGGCGACGGCGACCAGTGGTGCCAGCGTCTCGCCCGGATCCTCACCGAGGGACTCGAAGCGGTCGGTGAGGTCGGCAAGCACCTCGTCAAGCGGCAGCGGCTCGAGGTCCAACGGCTCGGCCTGCCCATAGAGAGGGCGTTCGCGATCGGTGAACAGCCGCCGCATGAGAGACGGCTGGGAGCCGGCGTAGATGTACGTTGCGGCGTCACCGTGGTACTGGACGTGGGCCCGCAGCAGGCCATCGAGGGTCGACCCCGCGCTGAGCAGATCTTGGAACTCGTCGAACACGACGAGCGTGCGACGGCGATCGCGCTCGTGCAGTCGAAGCGGGAGATCGAGCAGTTCGCCGGCCGCGATCAAGGTTGCGTCATACGCCGGTTGCCGACTCTGCCGCGGTGCCAGCGTGACTCCGAAGCCGGCGGTCGTCAGCGACACGCCGAGCCGAGCACTCAGCCCGTCGATGTGCGACCGGACTCGGCCGTCGCCGAGGCGCACGTACGCAGTAGCTATCCGCGCGCAGACCTCGGCGAGCGAGGTGACGCCGTAGAAGTCGACGTGCACGGTGCGCCAGTTGGCTTCGCCGAGGTTGTGGGCGTGGGCGAGCAGGAGCGACGTCTTGCCGTAGCGCCTGGGCCCGGCGAGCCGGACGTGGGCGCCGTCGATCGCCGCAAGGTGCAGCCGGTGCAGCTCCTGGCGGCGATCGATCAGGCCGTCGCTGGCGATAGGTGTCTCGAACGGGAAGGGCCGGCTCATAGCAGCGACTGTAGGCGACTGTATGGACAATGCAATACATCCGCGTATGGCGGATGCCATCCAACGAGGTGACAAATAGCAGTGGTGAGTGAGTGCTCACTCACTTATTATCGACGTCGAGATGCAAGCCACCGACCAGCCCCAGCCTCCCAGCACACCTGCTCCACAGACCGGCAACCGCCGGGCTGCTCCGCTGCCCGCTGACGAGAGGCGGGCCGCGCTGATCGCGGCAACGGCGTCGCTGATCCGCGCGCACGGGTTCCGCGTGAGCACACGGCAGATCGCCGAGGCGGCGGGTGTCGCCGAGGGAACCATCTTCCGGGTCTTCGAGACCAAGGATGCGCTGATCGAGGCCGCGATCGCGTCGGCGTTCGACCCGGAGCCGCTGCTGCGGAGGCTCGCCGACGTCGATCGTTCGCTGCCGCTGCGGCCACGGCTCGAGCAGGTCGTCGGCATCCTCCAGCGCAGGCTCCAAGGAGTCTTCCATCTGCTCAACGCGCTCGGGATGACCGGTCCGCCGCGCACCGGATCCGGACCGAAGACTCGAGAGCGGGCAAACGCAGCCGTGCTCGCACTCGTCACCGACATCATCGGGCCTGACCGGGACCAGTTCGAGGTGCCGGTGGATGAGGTGGTCCGGCTGTTGCGGCTGCTGACCTTCTCCGGCAGCCACCTGCAGATCAGTGAGGGACGGCTGCTCGCACCCGAAACGATCGTCGGGGTGGTGCTGGACGGTGTGCGCCGCCCCTCGCCGGGTGCCGGGCGCACGTCCGAAACGGAGTTGGCGTCCAGCACACGTACCAACCCGAGAGCCACGGGGGTTTGACATGTTGCTCACTTTGTTGCGTCGCCATCTACGGCCATACGCCAACCTGTTGGTAGCCGTGGTAGCCCTTCAGCTCGTCGGGACCATGGCCTCGCTGTACCTGCCGAGCCTCAATGCCGACATCATCGACAAGGGTGTGACGACCGGCAACACGTCGTACATCCTGCACACCGGGGGTTGGATGCTGCTGGTGAGTCTGATCCAGATCGCCTGCTCGATCACTGCCGTCTACTTCGGCGCCAAGTCCGCGATGAGTTTCGGCCGTGACGTGCGGGCCGCGATCTTCCACCGAGTCGGTGAGTTCTCCAGCCGCGAGGTGACTCGGTTCGGCGCGCCGTCCCTGATCACCCGCAACACCAATGACGTGCAGCAGGTGCAGATGCTGGTCGTGATGGGCGCGACGATGATGGTCACGGCGCCGATCATGTGCGTCGGCGGCATCATCATGGCCCTGCGCGAAGACGTTGGGCTGGCCTGGTTGATGGTGGTTGCGGTTCCGCTTCTGGTGGTCTCGATCGGGCTGGTCATCTCCCGGATGGTGCCGCAGTTTCGGGCCATGCAGAAGCGCATCGACGTGGTCAACCGGGTTTTGCGCGAGCAGATCACGGGCATTCGCGTGGTGCGGGCCTTCGTGCGCGAGCCGGATGAGACCCGGCGCTTCGGGAGGGCGAATGCCGAGCTGACCGGTACGGCGCTGGCAGCCGGTCGCCTGATGGCGCTGATCTTCCCGATCGTGCTGCTGATCCTCAACGCGTCGAGTGTTGCGGTCCTCTGGTTCGGGGGTCATCGGGTCGAGAGCGGGCAGATGCAGATCGGCGCCCTCACGGCGTTTCTGTCATACCTGATCATGATCTTGATGTCGGTCATGATGGCGACCTTCATGGCCATCATGATCCCGCGTGCGGCCGTGTGCGCAGACCGGATCCAGGAGGTGCTCGACACCGACTCGTCGGTCGTGCTGCCGGCCGAGCCGGTGACCCAGGTCGGTGTTCGCGGGGAGCTGGAGCTCCGCAACGTCGGGTTCAGCTATCCCGGCGCGGCCCACTCGGTGCTGTCCGACGTGTCGTTCACCGCCTTGCCCGGCCGCACGACCGCGATCATCGGCAGTACCGGAGCCGGCAAGACCACGCTCGTCTCCCTGATCCCGCGGTTGTTCGACGCGACCGAGGGCAGCGTGCTGGTCGACGGGGTCGACGTGCGCGACCTGGACCCAGAGCTGCTGTGGCAGCGGATCGGGCTCGTTCCACAGCGCCCCTACCTGTTCACCGGCACGGTGGCCAGCAACCTGCGCTACGGCAACCCCGAGGCCGCCGACGACGACCTGTGGCAGGCGCTGGAGGTGGCGCAGGGACGGGACTTCGTGATGGCGATGCCCGCCGGACTCGAGAGCCCGATCGCCCAGGGCGGGACGAACGTTTCGGGTGGCCAGCGCCAGCGGCTGTGCATCGCTCGCGCCCTTGTCGCGAAGCCCGAGATCTATCTCTTCGACGACTCGTTCTCGGCACTCGATCTGTCCACCGACGCACGTCTGCGTGCGGCCCTGCGACCGCACACCAGGGAGGCCTGCGTCGTCATCGTGGCCCAGCGGGTGTCGACGATCACCGACGCCGACCAGATCATCGTGCTCGAGGACGGCCGCGTGGTCGGTGAGGGGCGTCACGACGAGTTGCTCGTCACCTGCCCGACGTACGTCGAGATCGTCGAGTCCCAGCTCAGCGCCGAGGACGCCGCATGACCGATCGCCCGACGCAACCGCCTCCGCAGGGCCCCGACGGCCGGAGCTCCAACGGCCTCCCGGGCAGCCGAGCCTCCGGCCACCCGGAGCAGGAGCAGGAGCAGTCGGCCCCCCAGACGCTGCCGAGTCGACTCCCGGCGGCGGGACGGGGCGCCCGTCGTGGGC
>JBOHDU010000485.1:0-4366 GCA_050700615.1 Nocardioidaceae bacterium | reverse complement strand
AGATGGGGCTACTCCCGAAGGCCACCAGTCGGTGAGCAGTCCCGCTGCCTAGGACTTGCCCGCGCTCCACGGCCCGCCGGCCGAACCGGCCACCTGGTAGGTGCCGGCCATCGACGTCCCGGACGTGGTCCCCGAATAGGTAATGGCCGCGGAGCCAACGGTGCCGAAACTGATCGCCTTGCCGTTCACCCTCCCGTTGATCCGCAGGGTGGTCGCCGGTTTCGAGAGAGTGATCGTCCCGATCAGATGCGATCCGGTCTGTCGCCAGGTGAGGTGGAACGTCCCGACGTAGGCGCCGCTGTACCGGCCTGACCACGTGCCCGATAGCTGGCCCGCACCGGTGTCCGAGGACGTGGTCGCTGCCGGCGTCGTCGCGGGCGGTGGCGTATGAGCCATGGTGGTCCGGGTGACCGATCTCGTGGCCGCTGCTGGTGTCGTGGCCGGCGTCTTGCTGCCACCGCTGCTACATCCGACGGCCAGGATCGCCACCGCAGTAGCACTCACGCAGAGCAGCACCCGTCGCGACCCAGGTGATCGGCGACGTACCGCACCCAGGATCGACGTACTCGGCAAGCGGGATGGCGCATTCTGCCGTCGCATCATGGGTGTCCTTACGTACCGGTGTGCTCCGCTTGTCGCTCCGTCGAACGCAGCGGGGCTGTGTGCCTACTCCATCGATAGCGGCCGTGGGCGGCACGGCGCATCGGTAGTGACTACGTACGTGCTCAGCAGGATCGACGTCCTGCGCAATCGAGCCTCTCGATCCGACACATCGCGATACGGTGCACACCATGGGCACCGGATGGCCCTTCGTCGGTCGCGTCACCGAGCTCGCGCGGATGCAGTCCCTGATCGACTCCGGGGTCGGCGCCATCATCCTGGGAGAGCCAGGCGTCGGCAAGACCGCCTTGGCGCGACAGGCTGCGGAACGGTTCGGCCAAGGGATCACCCCGATCGGGCGGGTTGTCGGTAACGCGGTCTCCAACGGGTCCCCGTACGAAGCGTTCGCGGGCGTCGTGACGGTCGCCGACGCCGCACTGTTGAATCCCGCCGAGGTGGCTCGGCGCGCAGCCGCCGCGTTCCCACGGCGGCCCGGTGCAAAGGTGCTGTTCATCGTCGACGACGCTCAGCTCCTCGACGATCGGTCGGCGCAAGTCCTGTTGCAGCTCGCGACCGATGGCGTCGCCACCGTCTTGGCGACGACACGTGACCACTCCTTACCTCGGGGCATCGATCGGCTGTGGCACGACGGGCTCTGCGAGCGGTTCGAACTGGCCGGCTTGTCGGAAGGCGAGGTGCTCGAGCTGATCGAGACGGCTCTCGACGCCCCGATCGAAGCGTCGGCAGCGCGGGCGTTCGCGGCCCGTGCGCAAGGCAACCCGCTCCTGCTGCGCGAGCTCGTGAGTGCAGCCTTGGAATCGTCGACGCTCGTGCGGCGCGACACCGCGTGGACCTTGGCGGGCGAGCCACCGGTCAGCACGGGCATCCGCGATCTGATCAGGGTCCGCCTCGCGGCCAGGCCGGACACCCAACGGGTGGCGCTCGAGGTGATCGCAGCCGGCGAGCCACTGGCGCTGCCTGTCGCCATCGAACTGGTCGGCGAGAGCGTTCTCGACGAGCTCGACGCCGACCGGCTGATCAGCGTCCGCGCGGGGCTCTCCGGGCCGGAAGTGAGCACGGCCCACCCCTTGCACGGAGAGGTGTTGCGCGCCGACACGCCGCCACTGCGGATGCGGCGAGTGCGGCTGCTGTTGGCAACCAAGCTCGAGTCGGGCGACCGGCCCTCGCCGCACGACCTCGTCCGAGGTGCGCTCTGGCGGCTCGAGGGCGGCCAAGCTGCCGAACCCGAACGGCTGCTGGCGGCAGCCCGCGCCGCGCGCAGCCTGAGTCTCGAAACAGCCGAACGCTTGGCCCGCAAGGCCAAGGAGGAGAGCGGATCACTGCAGGCGACCTTGCTGCTCGCCGAGGTGCTGACACACACCGGGCGCGCTGACGAGGCCACAGCACTCACCAAAAACCTACCGCCGGAGACGCTTGCTCCGGCCGACCGCGAGGCCCTCGTCTACTGCTCAGCCGTCGGCCAGGGGCTGATGACCGGTGACCCCGGCAGCGGTGCCGACCTCGTGGGCGGCGTTCTCGCCGGGATCCCGTCCGCGAGCGACCAGCTACGCGGGCTGTACGCATCGCTGCTCGCCTTCGACAGTCGCTTTGCCGAGGCGCTCGAGGTCGCCACTCCACTGGTCGACGACGATTCGGTACACCCGTCGGCGCGCACGCTTGCAGCCATGGGCGCAGCTGGCGCCGAATACTGGCTGGGACATACTCAGCGCGCCGTCGCCGTGTCCGACGCGATATTTCCCGTTGCTTCGCTCGTGCGCGACGAGCTGCCGTTCGGGGCGGCAAGCCTGGAGCTGTTCGCAATCTGCGCGCTGATCGAACAGGGCGAGCTCGACCCGGCAGAAGAACGGGCGCGGCAGATGCTGCTGGCAGCCGTCGCCGACGCCGATCGGTTCCGGGTTACGCGAGCCGAGTACGCCCTGGGACGAGTCGATCTGGTGCGTGGCCGGGTGGCGACTGCGTTGCGCCGGTTCCGCCGATGCCTTGCGGCCCTGACGCCGTTCGACGAGTCGTTCGTTCGGCACATCAGCTCGATGATGGCGCGCGCAGCGGCGGCCATCGGAGATCTGCCGACCGCTCGTACAGCGCTCTCGAGCTGCGTCGACGCACCCCGGCTGAAGACGTACGAACCTGAGTTCGAGCTGGCCGAGGCGGCCGTGCGCGCTGCGGAGCTCCGGATGCCCGAGGCGGTCGACCACGCCGCCTGGGCCGCCCAGATTGCCGCAAGCCGAGCCCAGTGGACCGTCGCACTCGCCGGCTACCACGACGCAGCCCGATACGGCGGCGCTCGCGCAATCCTGCTCTCGCTGCGGGACGCGGCGACCCAGGTAGACGGTACCTTCGCGTGGTGCATGCTCGACCACGCCTCTGCCATGGTTAGCCGCGACCCGGTTGCGCTAGACGAGGTCGCTCGCCGCTTCGAGACCCATGGTGCACTCCTCTTCGCGGCCGAAGCCTCCGCCGAAGCAGCCCTGGCGTACACCGGAGACCAGCACCCTCGTCCCGCCAAGGCGAGCGCGGCCCGAGCGACAGCTCTGCGCGCCCGCTGCGAGGACGCGATATCACCGTGGCTCGCGGGGGCGGCTGTCGCAGTGTCGCTCACCGCCCGCGAGCGGCAGGTCGCAGCCTTGGCATCACGTGGAGACCCCGACTCCGCCATCGCCGACCGCCTCGGCATCTCCACCCGGACGGTGCAGACCCACCTGGGACGGGTGTACGCCAAACTCGGCATCACCAGCCGCAGGGACCTCGGTTATCACCTCGACACGTGACGGATCAACGGGCGGAGTGGCCGAGTGGCTGATCTGGCGTCTCCCCTGTGCCACACCCGCGGCCGACCGTAGGCGAATCAGGTCGGGGCGCCCTGCACCACCGGCTGGGCAGTCGTCGGGTTTCGCGACCCTTGCCCCGCAGCAGTGGAGATGGCGTGGAAGCGGCGCAGTCGGAGACTGTTGGACACCACGAACACCGAGGACAACGCCATGGCCGCTCCCGCGATGAGCGGGTTGAGCAGACCCAACGCGGCCAGAGGCAGGGCAGCGACGTTGTAGCCGAACGCCCAGAACAGGTTGCCCTTGATGGTTCCCAGGGTTCGCCGGGCGAGCCGGATGGCATCGACGGCGACCCGCAGATCCCCACGAACCAGGGTCAGATCCGAGGCCTCGATGGCGATGTCGGTGCCGGTGCCCATGCTGATCCCTAGGTCGCTCTGGGCGAGCGCAGCAGCGTCGTTGACACCATCTCCCACCATCGCGACGGTGCGCCCGTCATCTTGGAGACGCTTGATGACCGCGGCCTTGTCGGCGGGCAGCACCTCGGCGATCACGTCGTCGATACCCACCTCGGCCGAGACGGCGCCAGCGGCACGCGCATTGTCACCGGTGAGCAGCACCGGCCGGAGCCCGAGTGCCTTGAGCTCGGCAACCGCCTGCGCACTCGTGGGCTTGAGCGTGTCGGAGACCACAAGGACACCGCGGGCCGCGCCGTCCCAACCGACGGCGACGGCGCTGCGGCCTTCGTTCTCGGCGCGCTCCAGAGCGGCGGCGAGCGGCGCGGGAAGCGGCTGGCTCCACTCCGAGCTCAGCCAGCTGGCGCGGCCGGCGACAACGGCATGCCCGTCCACCATGCCCGCCACGCCCAAGCCTTGGGAGCTGGTGAACCCATCCACGCGTGGCAGCTGCTGGTCGAGGCGATCGGTGGCACTGGTGGCGATGGCCTGCCCGATCGGGTGCTCGGAGGCGTCCTCGAG
>JBOHDU010000484.1:0-7372 GCA_050700615.1 Nocardioidaceae bacterium | reverse complement strand
GTCCCTTGTCGACTTGATGGAGAAGCAGGTTGGTCCCGCGTTCGATTCGGCGACCGGCTTCACGTTCACCGGATTCGGCGCCGGCTCCAGCGATCTGGCGACCGAGATCAAGGGCAAGGTGCACAAGGGAGACGTGTTCGTCAGCGCCAGCCCCGCCGTCAACACCACCCTGGAAGGCGCCCAGAACGGCAGCTGGGTCTCGTGGTACGCGACCTTCGCCACATCGGCGCTGGTGCTCGGCTACAACCCTCAGAGCAAGTTCGCCCACGACCTCAGGACGAAGCCCTGGTACGACGTGATCAGCGAGTCCGGCTTCCGGCTCGGCCGCACCGACCCCGTCAGCGACCCCAAGGGCGAGCTCGCCGCTCAGGCGCTTGCCGAGACGGCGAAGTCGCGGCACCTCCCGGCACTCGCCGGCATGGCCAAGTCCACCGACGGCGTCTACCCCGAAGAGACGTTGGTCGGGCGCCTCCAGGCCGGCCAGCTCGACGCGGGTTTCTTCTACGCCAGCGAGGCTAACGCGGCCAAGATCCCCACGGTGCCTCTCACCGGCGTGGCTCTGAAGGCCACCTACACCGTCACTGTGCTCAACCAGGCGCCGAATGACACCGGAGCGGAAGCCTTCGTCGCCTACCTGCTCGGCCCCAACGGCCAAGCCGCGTTGCGGAAGGACGGGTTCACGCTGATCACACCGCCGTCAGTGAGCGGATCTGGCGTGCCGGTCAGCCTGCACGGGGTGCTAGCCGGAAAGTGAGGCGCGCAGGCGTCAGCACCCCGCTGGTCTGGCTGGGCGGACTGCTCGGTCTGTACCTGCTCGCGCCGATCGTGGCGTTCCTCTTCCGGTTCGCACAGTCCAATGACCGCGGCTTCGGCACTCCCGGACTGTGGGGCGCACTACGCACGTCGGCGACCGCCGCCACCGTGTCAACGCTGCTGATCGCGCTGTTCGGGATACCGCTCGCGTACTGGCTCGCGCATGCGCGGGGGCCAGTGGCCGCGGTGATGGGCGTGATCGTACAGCTGCCGTTGGCAATGCCTCCGGTGATGAGCGGCATCGTGCTCATCTACCTCGTCGGCCCCTACACGACCATCGGCAACTTCTTCGACGGGCAGCTCACCGACAGCCTGGCCGGCGTGGTGATCGCGCAGACATTCGTCGCCGCGCCGTTCCTGATCATCGCCGCTCGCTCGGCATTCGCGACCATCGATCCGGCGTTGGACGATCTGGCTGCGACGCTCGGACACCGCCCGCTGGCGCGGTTCTGGATGGTCAGCCTGCCGATCGCGGCTCCCGGCATCAGGGCCGGACTGCTGCTCACGTGGCTGCGAGCACTCGGGGAGTACGGCGCGACTGTGCTGTTGGCCTACCATCCCTACACGCTGCCGGTGTTCACCTACGTGCAGTTTTCGAGTACCGGGATCCCGGTAACCCAGGCACCCACCGCACTCGCCCTCGGCATGGCCGCCCTGGCCCTGCTCCTCGACCGCCTACGACGGCCGAAGCGGTGGCACCGGCACGCGCAGCTGCCGACACCGCGAGCACCCGAACCGACCCCATCGACGACGGTGAGCTTCGACCTGGGGTTGTCTGTCGGCACGTTCGAGCTCACGCTCGCGCATCATGCTGCCAGCCATCGGGTGGCCATCCTCGGACCATCAGGCTCGGGTAAGTCGGTGACGTTGCGGTCGCTGGGCGGTCTGCTCGGTGCTGAGGTCGGCAGCGTGCGGTTCAACGACCAGCTCGTCGGTCAGATCCCCACCCACCAACGCCGGATCGGCTACGTGCCCCAGGGTCTGGGGCTCCTTCCCGGGCGTACGGTCTGGCAACAGTTGCTGTTCGCGACGCAAGCCGACCCGGCGCTGGCAGCCTGGTGGCTCGACACCCTGCATCTCGACGGCCTGCAGGACCGGCTGCCGCATCAGCTTTCGGGTGGGCAGCGTCAGCGCGTGAGCCTGGCCCAGGCACTCAGCCATACGCCGCGAGTGCTGCTGCTCGATGAACCGTTCTCGGCGCTCGACGCACCGGTGCGCGACGAGCTGCGGAACGAGCTGAGGAGGTTGCAGCACGAGGCCGGGCTGTCCACGATCCTCGTGACCCACGACCCCGAAGAGGCGGCTCTGCTCGCGGACGAGATCCTCGTTATCGACGACGGCAAGCTCCTGCAGGCGGGACCACGCAGCGAGGTCTACACCAAGCCGGCATCCCCGGCGGTTGCCCGGCTCCTCGGCATTCGCAACCTCCACTCCGGGCGGGTCCTTGACCAAGGTGCGATCACCACCGGCGACGTGCTGGTGCGCGCAAACACCGACGGCGTTCGGAGCGGAAGCAGTGTCTTGTGGTGCATCCGGCCCGACCGCGTCGTCATCGACGGCAGCGGCGGGAGCTACCGGGCAACCGTCACCGACATCGCCGACATCGGGACCTTGACGAGCCTCGCGGTCAAGATCGTGGACGGCCCTGAGCTGCGGGTTCGCACGACCGAGAGCCTCACCCTGACACCCGGCGACACCTGCACCGTCGATCTCCCCTCGACCGCCATTACCGTCTGGCCGGACACCGCCGACGCAGCCCCTCCGGAGGCCCCGGGCCAGCAGTAGCGCTGTGTGGACCCAGCCGGCACCCTCTGGGAGGGCGAGTTGCCCTCGCCTAGGCACCAGTCGAGTGCACGGGCCGACGGCGTTGGCGCAAAGTAACGGCGGCGAGCATCACGACCAAAGTCTCGGTGGCGATCGAGACGATGCCGAGCGGCTCACCCCAGTTGCCGATGTCGTCGGCCATCATCGGCAGCCCGATCGTGCGGCTGACGGCGTAGCCGATGACTGCCAGCAGGCACACTCCACCGAGGCTGAGCCAGACCAAGGGCACGTCGGAGATGAGGAGCGCTGTCGCGAGCAGGACGCAGGCGACCGTCAGCAGGATGAACAGGACACCGATGTAGGGCGCCTCCTGGAGGTGTGCAGGGGTGACCGGCACGTGCGCCATGCCGGCGGCGATCGCCAGCGCCGCGGCGGGGTAGCGCCACGTTGTACGAACCGGCTCGAACAAAGCCCTGAAGCTCGTGCCACCGAGGTGGGTGCCGTGGAAGTCCGCGCCGGCGACGTCTGCTGTCACCGGCCGCCGGATGTCTTCTCGGCTGCGGCGCGTGGGTTCGAAGGTCGCCGGGACGAATACGGTGGAGAAGACGACAGCGGCGCCGGCCACCGCGACATAGAGCCCCGGCCCCTTGGTGGCGAACGCCATCTGGTCGATCCCTTCGAACACGGCATACAGCTGCACCAGCAGATACCCGGCGAAGCCCGCCAAGGCGAAGCCGCCCGCGGCCAACATCCAGCGCAGGATGGCGGCGGGGCGGAGCAGATGAGCTACCGCTACCACTGCGACCGCAACGGAACCGGCGAGCAAGATGGTGCCGTTGCGGGTCCCCCAGCCACGTTGGCTCACCAGGCCGGCGTAGGTCGAAAGCCACGGCAGCGCGACGCCGTACCCGACCAGTCCGGCACCGGACAGGGCCAGGAAGGCCACGCCCATTCGGCGTCGCCAGGTGGCGTTCGGGTCTCCGCTGCCGTGGGCCTGCTCGAGAGGCCGCGACTGCGGCAGGTGTAGCACGGTCATGGGATGCTCCTTTCCCGTGCCTGGCGGTGCCTGTCAGGGGACTGGCACCGCCAGACGCTTGGGTTACCTCACTTGACGGAGAAGTAGAGGAACAGGTTGGTTGTCAGGTTGGCTGTCACGTGGGCGTTGTGGTGGTTCCGCAGACGCTGGATGACGTGGTAGCTCTTGCCCGCCACGATCTGGTGCCATGCGGCGCGGCTGCTCACGCCAACCACGTCGACGTTCCACCACTCTGCTTGTCCCGAGGCGGCCGTCGTCACGATGTGGCTGTGCGGCGGGAGCAAAGCGTCACCGGTGCCGGTGCCGAAGACACGAGTCAGGTCGAGGCGGTGTGGGTGGTCGATGCAGCGACCGGCAGTCGGGCACGCCAGCGTCGATGAGTTGGGCTTGAAGCCGAGCGGGACCACGACGTACAGCGGGTCGAAGTTGCTGGCCGGGATCACCTGGTAGTTAGCACCAAGCTCACAGTGCGAAGCGGCCTTGCTGTGTGGCGGCATCCGGCAGAAGAAGGCCTTGCTGTAGTGGAACGTCACGGTCTTGCCGTCGTACCAGCCCTTGGTGGTGCCGACCCGGCCCTGTGCGGTCGGCGTCGACATCTGCATCCCCCCGGTATGTGCCGAGGCCATCGACGTACCGAACAGCACCGCCATGCCGGCGACCAGCAGACCGGCCATCGCGATGCCGACGGTGCGCATGCCCGCTTTGGGATGATCCGAAGATCTCCTCATGAACCCTCCTAGGACAGAATTGAGTCGTCTCGGCCAGCTCCGGTCGGGGTGACCGGCTCAGCCGAGCCCTTTGTCGTTGACTTCGGCACGGCCGGCCGTAGGGATTGGTATGGCGGCCGGTGGCAGGGTTGGGGATCGCTCGCGGTCGTCTCGGCGCCGGCACCGATCCGATCGGTGATCGGTACCGAACCACCCGTGTGGAAGTGGTCTGGTCGCGTAGCAAGAGCCGTCCCGACGCCGCACCGACGATGCCGGACAGAGCACGGATGCACACGCGACGTCGTAGAGCGGGTGGGTCGATTGAGCGGGTGAAGGCGTGGGTCTGAGAGCTGCGGATCGAACAGAGCCCAACCCAGGCTCGGCCCGCCGGGCTCATCGCGGCGGTCGGAGTGGCATTGTTGTGCCCATGCGGCCGCGTTCGGAAGTGGGGGTGGCCGCTGCGTTGATGTTGCGGGTGGCCGAGGGAGACCAGGAGGCATTCGCCCAGTTGTACGACCAGACTTCGCGCACGGTGTTCGGGATCGTGCTGCGGGTGCTGCGAGACCAGGCCCAGGCGGAGGAGGTTACCCAAGAGGTTTACGTCCAGGCCTGGCGGCAGGCGCGCAACTACGATTCCACGCTGGGCTCACCCGCTACCTGGCTGAACACCTTGGCGCATCGCCGGGCCATCGACCGGGTCCGATCCTCGCAGCGGGCGCGGCGGCGCGACCAGCGCGAGTTCGACCTCCAGGTGGGGCTCGAGCACCAGGCCGACCCTGCGGAGGTAACGGTCGCCAGGGACGAGGGGCGACGGGTCCGGTCCGCCTTGGCCGACCTGCCGGACGCGCAACGCACCGCGCTGTCACTGGCCTACTTCGAGGGCCTGACCCAGCGGCAGGTGGCCGAGTCTCTGCAGATCCCGTTGGGCACCGCGAAGACCCGGATCCGCGACGCGATGACCCGGCTGCGGTACGCACTGGAAGGGGACCTTCATGAGTGAGCTCCACGACCAGGCCCCGTTGTACGCCGTCGACGCGCTGAGCCCGGAGCAGGCGGGCGAGTTCGAAGCGCATCTGGCAACCTGCACCGAGTGTGCCGCCGAGGTGGCGCGGCTACGACACGTCACCTCCGAGCTGTCGACCACGGTCGCCGCCGACCCGCCGGCCGAGCTGCGAGCGCGCGTTCTCGCCGAGATCGCGACCACTCCCCAAGACGAGGCAACAGCATCCGACCGACGGCAAGGCCCGGCGTCGACTTCGCCCGGTCTGAGACCCGCCGTCCTCGCCGAGATCGCGACCACCCCACAAGACGAGCCGACGGCAGCCGAGCCACAGCTCGGGCCGGGATCGACAGTGTCCAGGCTGCGCTCGCGACTGCCGTACCTCGTGGCCGCTGCGGCGGTCATCGTGGCGCTCGCCCTCGGCGGCTGGGTGTGGCACAGCCAGAGCGAGGCCAGTACCGCTCAGCGCGCGGAGCAGCAGGTGACCTCGCTGCTCGCCGCCCCCGACGTGCACCTGGCATCCGGCACGGTCACCAACGGAGGACACGTCACGCTGCTCGTCTCCCGCAGCCAAACCAAGGCGTTGCTGGTGGCGCGCGACCTGCCACACCTGTCCGACGGCCGGGTCTACGAGCTCTGGACGATCACCGGGCGACCGGCGCCGGCGGGAACCTTCACACCGTCGGGATCGGTCAGCGTGGTCGACCTCCCGACCGCTGCCACGACCGCCACCCAGATCGCCATCACCGTCGAGCCCGGTGGCGGCTCCCCTGCCCCGACCACCTCGCCGATCATCACGATCCCCGTCCCGTCGATCTGACCACCGTCCCAGCCCTCCCTGAGTTGCCGCGGCTGCCGATGTGTACGGCCCGGATCTCAGCCGAACAGGGCGAAGTACGGCTGAGAGGTCTTGCCCCAGTTCAAGGTCGTCCACTCACCGCCGGCGGCGATCTGGCCGGTCTGCGGGTTCGCCGACAACGAGTGCGCCCCCAACGCCGAGTTGGCCTGCGGCGCCCACGGCAGAAGCTGGCCGCTCGAGCTCACCGCGAGCAGCTTCTTGCGCGAGACCTTGCCGTCGAGACAGGTGCCGCGCAGCCCGGTCCGCGACGTGGTGCACGCGTGGTCGAAGTGCCCACCGGCGTAGACCGTGTCACCCAGCACCGTCACCGCCTGGAACCCACCGTCGGCTGTCAACCGCCACTGCAACGTGCCGCCCAGGCTGGTCGCCAGTAAGTTGCCACCCGGGCCGTCGGCCGCTGCGTAGATATGTGATGACGTCGCCGCTACCGCCATCACGCGGTAGCCGAGCGGCGAGTTGTAACCCGGCTGCAGGGCGCCGGTCGTCGCGTCCACCGCCGCCAGATAGCGGCCACGTGACAGCCCGTCCATGGTCGAGAATTCCCCGCCCACATACACCGCCCCGTTGGCGACAGCGAGGCCCCGTACCATGTCATTGACAGCCGGGGTCCACTGGGAGCTGAGCGCCCCCGAGTTAGCCGAGAACGCCGCCAGGTGGGACCTTCCGACCCCGCTCACCTTCGTGAAGCTGCCCCCGGCGTACACCGTGGATCCGTTCGTCGCCAGTGCCCGCACGGCTCGGTTGGGACGCTGCCGGAACGTCGGGTCGACGGCGCCGCTGGCCAGCGAGACGCGCGCGATCCGCGCATGCGTGGCCCCCCCGACCGAGGTGAAGACCCCGCCCAGGTAGACCCACGACGAGGCGACGGTGATCGCGAAGACACTGCCGTTCGCGTTGGGGTTCCACGGGAGAACCTTCCCGGTCGCGGCGTCGATCGCGGCGACATGGTGCCGGCTGATGGTCGTCCCGTTCTGCACCGCCGCGGTGAAGTCACCACCAACGTAGACAGTGCCGCCGTTGAAGACGACAACCCGCACCACCCCGTTGAACGACGCGGTGTGATTAGGCGTATTGGTGATGGCACTCGCGGTCACCCCCTGAGCGGCCGAGACCCAGCTGACCAGCGGCATCATCAACCCCTAGAGGACTGCCAGCACCGCCCGTAGCTCGCATAAACCGGTTCGTCTCAAGAC
>JBOHDU010000483.1:0-4052 GCA_050700615.1 Nocardioidaceae bacterium | reverse complement strand
CTGCGCGGATGCGGCCAGCCGGGTCCTTCGACCGGCTCGGTGGCTTCGCCGCAGGCTCACTGATCCCTGAGCTGGAGCGGGTGACGAGAATCGAACTCGCATGACCAGCTTGGAAGGCTGGGGCTCTACCATTGAGCTACACCCGCACGGTGTTGCGCCTCGAGGGTTGCCGCATCTGAGCGCCGCGGGCACGTGGCGAATATGGTGCCATGTCGACCTCGCCTCCGCCGAACCGCGTCATCCAGGCGACAACGACCTGCGTGACTCGCCGTGGCGCCATCTGCCACGATGGGTCGACGTGGACAGCCGATGCCGAAACCCTGGCGGTGCGATGTGCGCGGCAGCCCACCCCGCCGCCATCTCGCGACTCGGCCCAGCGTCATGATCGAGGTGCGCCCACCGAGGCCGGACGACGTCGACCGGCTCGCCGAGATCAACCTGCAGTCCTGGCGGGCGGCGTACGCCGGCATCGTGCCGCAGGGCTTCTTGGACGCCATGGACGCGCGTCAGTACGAGCAGAAGTGGCGTGACCGCCTTGCCGACCCTTCGAAGCCGACGATGTGCGTGGCTGTGATCGACGGGGTTGTGTCGTCCTACGCGGTCGGCGGGCCGTATCGACAGCAGCAAGACGCCCCGCCCGGCGACGTAACCGGACCGCAGCTCGGGGAGATCTACGCGATCTACAGCCATCCGCAGATGTGGGGGAGGGGCGCCGGGCTCGCGGTTCACGAAACGATGCTGGCGACCCTTGCCGTTGCTGGCTACACAGAGCTGGCCCTGTGGGTGCTGCAGGCGAACGACGCGTCGCGGCGGTGGTACTCGCGACGCGGCTGGAAGCCCGATGGCGTGACCAGCCAATGGGAGGGGGCCGGTGCTCCCCTGACCGAGATACGGCTGCGACACCCGTTGTCCCCGCCTCGGTGACGGGCCATCTCCGGCGGTCCCGGGACTTCACCTGAGGGTGAGCGGTCGGGCGGCGGCCACCGAACGGCACGCACTCTTTGGTGACTTTGAGCCGCCTGGGCTGAACCACGAGGCTGACACGAGCGTGGTTTGAGGTGAGCGCAAGATTGCGCCCCGGTGCGAGCCGGCTTTCGCAGGAGGAGATGAAGATCGTGATCCAACACCACGAGGTCCCTTGGACGAGGGTGGCCAAGGCAACCGGTGTTGCCGCGGCTGGGCTGCTGCTTGTGGCGGCCTGCGGAAGCTCCGGCAGCTCGGGAAGCCCTTCGACTGGCGGTCCGACCCAGACCATCCAAGGGGGCGGCGGTTCGCCGACGGGCGTCGCCGCCGTGGAGACTCACAGTGGACCGCTGGGCACCTACCTGACCGACCGCAAGGGGATGACCCTCTACATCTTCGCCGCGGACAAGAAGGGGATGTCGTCTTGTTCCGGACCGTGCCTGACCTACTGGGCTCCGCTGACGACCAAGGGCATGCCGACCGCATCGGGCGGCGCCCAGAGCAGCCTGCTGGGCACAATCAAGTCGTCCAACGGGGCCACCCAGGTCACTTACAAGGGTATGCCGCTCTACTACTACATCGCCGACACCAAGCCTGGGCAGACCAACGGCCAGGGCAGTAACGGCTTTGGTGCCAAGTGGTGGGTCGAGTCACCTTCTGGCAAGCCGATCACTTCTAGCGCGAGCACCCCGACCTCTTCGCCGAGTTCGGGCGGCGGAAATGCGTGGGGGTAGCCAGGCTGAAAGGCTCTGGGCCCGGACCGGGGACAACCCGGCCGGGCCCTCGCACGCCGCTCCGGGGTCGGGCCTCGCTGGCGGCCCGATCAACGGCTTCGCCTTTCTGGGCGTCGCCATCGCCTCGTTCGGCGGCCCGTTGGCGTTGGCAGCGTTGTACGCGCCGGCAGCGCTCGACAACGTCGGCTCGGCCACCGGCCTGGTCGCCGCCGTCGGATCCGCCGTCTTCGTCGTACCGATGCTTGTCTGGCTTCGCGCGTCGCGCCGGGTCGCCGGACCCGGCGGACTGTACTCCATAGTCGAGGCCGCGGCCGGCCGTCGCACGGCGCTCGTCCACGCGGTGCTGTGGGCGTTCAGCTACCTGCTGTACGTCGTCTACACGCCCGCCCTGATCGTCTACGACATCCTGCCCCAGGCCGCTCCCGGCGTACGAAGCTACCAGTCCCTGTTGACCATCCTCCTGCCCATCGGGCTGGCCGCTGCGATGATCGCCGGTCGGACCGCGATGCTCACGGTCATCGGGATTCTCGCCGCGGGGCAACTGGTGCTGGTCGTCGTGTTGGCGGTCGTGACGCTCGGACACGACGCCCCGGTGGGCTCGTTCACCTCGACTGTGGCTACCGGCGACGCAACTTCGGCGGCGGGGCAGATAGCTCTGTTATACGTGTGCGGGAGCCTGCCGCTCTACCTCGGAGGTGAGGTGGCGCGCCCTGCTCGCATGCTGCCCCGGGGGATCGGCGTGGGCTACGCGGTGGCGGCTGTCGGTGTCGTCGCCGCCGTGTTCCCGCTGAGCGAGAATCCCGCGTTCCTGCACGCACCGATTCCGGGAATGTCGGTTGCGGAAGTCTTCGCCGGCCACGGTTTTGCCCTCGCCATCGGGTTCGGAGTCGCGGCAAGTATCGCGGGCGTCGTGCTCGTCGAGATGCTGGCCGTCAGTCGGCTGGCGCACGCCGTCACACGCTGGCCGACGCGGCGGTTCTCGTGGCTGCTAGCCGCCGCGCTGGTGGCGTCCGGGCCGGTGACCCTGGCCAATCCGACGGCGGTCTACCAGGACCTGCTGAAACCTTCGCTCGTGGCGCTGTGGCTAAGCCAGCTGATCGTCTTTGTGGTCTCTCCCGCGCTCTTCCGCGGCCCCGGCGGGCGACGGCTTACGACCCTGGCATTGGCAGTCGGCGGATCTGCCTTCGCCCTGCTTGGGCTTTACAGTGCGCTCGGCTCGGCCGGCAGCTGACGCGTTGCTCGTGACCTGGCAGGCCGGGCCTTGGGTGGGCGGCGAGCGGCTCGTCTAGACTCTGCCCGCACGGGCTGTGGCGCAGTTTGGTAGCGCACCTGCTTTGGGAGCAGGGGGCCGCAGGTTCGAATCCTGTCAGCCCGACCGATAGCTCCTGAGGAGCGGGTTGACCCGGCCGCGGTCCAGGCGGCATCAGGACCACCTGCATGACAGGCATGCGAGTGCGCTTCGGGTGGCTGTGGGATAGCGATGAAGCCAGGTCTCATCTGCGCGGGGATCCCGCCCCGCACGTGACGTCCCGGGCGCTCCTGTTGCCTGCTGCAAGCGTGACCGCAGCGCGCTTGCTCGACCAGGACGGCATCCGGAGCGGCGGCGCGCTAGGGCTCTAGAGCACGCAGCAGGTCTGCTGCTGGCCCGCTCGCGGCGAGGTGGTGTCCGGTACCGGCCCAGAGGTGCAGGTGCTGGGCGTCGCCGCGATCGGCTGCCCAGCGCCGCATTGGCGCGGTCATATGGTGCACGGCGGGGTAGCCGGCCGGAGCAATCTGGTCGTATCGGTCGCTGAACCCGGTACGGATGCCGCGGGCGACCCGGCCGGTGTAGGCGCGCATCGTGGTGGTGGTTGCGGACGGGCTCGTCAGCGCTTCGCGGTGGGTGGCCCGAGTATCGGCCTCGTCAGCCAGAAGCAGGGCTGTTCCGACGGCGACCGCCTCCGCTCCTGCCTCGAGGGCCTGCCGCACGTCGTGGCGGGTCGCGAGCCCGCCGGCGGCGACGACCGGGAGGGCAGTGGCTGCGACGACCGCGGCGATCAGGTCGATAAGGGGCTCGCTACCTGGATGGTGGCGCTGGTCAAACGTAGCGCGATGCCCGCCAGCCGCTGCAGACTGCACGATCAACCCGGCCGGCTCGAGCCGCGCTGCGGCGCAGGCTTCCTCGACGTCCGTGACCGTCATCAGGAGCCGAGAGCCGGCAGCTCGCAAGCGACGAGCGAGTTCGGCGCCGGGGACACCAAACGTGAAGCTGACCCACGGGACCGGCCTGTCGATCAGAAGCTGAACCTTCGACTCCCAGTCGTCGTCGTCCCATCGGGCGGGCCCGATGTCGATGCCCAGGGAGGTCAGCTCCAC